>CANGRP010000136.1 GCA_947456005.1 Caulobacteraceae bacterium | reverse complement strand
CCTGCGACGCCTCGCAGCCCTCACGGCCTAGCTGCGCCCGGACTCCGTCCCGATCCCGCCGAAACCCCTCAAAACACCCCGGCAGGGCCAGAAAACCTCGCCTCAATGCACCTCAAGGCACAGGACGGCGCGTAGCGCAGAGGTCCCCCTGGGGGGAGGAATTAGTGCGCCAATTGCTCCCCCAAGGGGGAGCTCCCGGCGAAGCCGGGTGAGGGGGTCAGCGGCGCCGGGGGATGAAGACCTCGACGCCGGGGGCGACCCCGCGGTCGGCGGCGTAGTTCCCCACGTTGAGGGCGAGGCTCATTCGCCCCCGGGAGTCCGGGTAGAGCAGCACGGCGCCCTCCGGCACGTCGCTGAAGGTCTGGACAAAGGGCGCCGGCTCCGGCCGGCCGGCGACGGTCAGGGGGACGGTCTCGCCCAGCCGCCAGCCCAGGGCCGCGAAGGCCTCGGCGGAGAGGTCGAGGATCAGGTTGCCATAGGGCCCGTCCGTCCCGATGGCGCGGGTGCGGGCGCCGTCGGGGCCGATGCGGAGCGGGGCGAGGTCCAGCCGGATCAGGGTCTTCGGGTCGATCTCAGGTCCGAGCTCCCGCCAGTCGTCGCCGCGGGCCAGGCGCCCGACCACCGGGGCGAAGATGTCCCGCCCGTGGAAGGTGGAGGACCGGCGGGCGCCGATCATCCAGGATTCCGCCGTGATCTCACGGGCCTCGACGATGGGGTCGCTCACGTCGAGCAGGGTGATCAGGCCATTGTCCGGCAGGACCAGGCTCTGGCCCCGGCGCGTGCGGGCGACGATGGCGCGGCGGGCCGAGCCCACGCCGGGATCAACCACCACAAGGATCACCGCGTCCGGCGCCAACCAAGGCGCGGACCCGGCCAGGAGCCGGGCCCCGGCCGTCACGTCGTAGGGCGGGACCCGGTGGGTGATGTCGAGGAGCCGGGCCTCCGGGGCGAGGGAGAGGATCACCGCCCGGCAGATAGCGACCGCATCGTCGATCTCGTCGAAGTCCGACAGGAAGCCCACCATCCGCCCCGGGGCGGCGGCGCGCACCGGGCCCGCGACGAGGGGCAGGATGAGGCCGGCGGCCAGGAGCCCCCGCCGGGCCGGACGAGGGGCGCTCACGCCGCGGGCGTCCTGAGGGCGGCGTACAGGCGCCGGATGCTCAGCTCCCGCACAGGGGGGCTCCCGGCGCCGGGGATGCTGCCGTTGAGGTTCTGGATCATGCCCACGAAGACGATGTCGTTCGTCGGGTCGATCCAGAACCAGGTGCCGAAGGCTCCGCCCCAGTAGTAGGTGTCGCGACCCTGGGGGGTCCCGGCGGCGGCGGGGTCCTCGATCACGGCGAAGTCGAGCCCGAAGCCCGTCCCGGACTGGGCCGGGCCGTAGAGGTCCACCTTCACGCCAGGCGCCAGGACGCTGCGCCGCATGAGCTGGACGGTCTCCGGCTTCAGGATCCGCGCGCCCTCCAGCTCGCCGCCGTTCAGCAGAGCCTGAGAGAAGCGGAAATAGTCCGAGGCCGTGGACAGGAGGCCCCCGCTTCCCGACAGGAAGACCGGCGGCGTGACCGGTATGGCCTGGGGCGGACCTGCGACGATCCGGCCCTCCCGGTAGGTATGGATGCGGGCGACCCGGGCCGCCTTGGCCGCCGGGACATGCAGGCCGGTGTCGACCATCTTCAGCGGCCCGAAGACGTGGCGGTCGAGGTAGGCGTCCAGCCGCTCGCCCGACAGCCGCTCCACCACATGGCCCTGGATGTCCACGCTGGGGCCATACCGCCAGTCCGACCCGGGCTGGGCGGCGAGCGGCAGGGCGGCGAGGCGGCGGATCATCTCCTTCAGGTCACCGGCGCGCAGGCCCGCCTGGGCGTAGCCGGCGCTGACGTCAAAGCCGGCGGTATGGCTCATCAGCTGGGCCATGGTCATGGGCGAGGCCTGGGGAACGAGGCTCCCGTCCGGCGCCTTCACCTTGAGGCCTGCGAACTCGGGGATGTGCCGCTCGACAGGGTCGTCCAGCTTCCAGAGGCCCTTCTCCCAGAGCTGCATCATGGCGACGCCGGCCACCGGCTTGGTCATGGAGGCGATCCGCCAGATGGTGTCGGGCCGGGCCGGGGCGCCGGTCTCCACGTCCGCCAGGCCCCGGGTCTCGAAGTGGAAGACCTTGCCCTTCCGCGCGGCCAGGGTGGTCACCCCGGCCAGCTGCCCCCGGTCGACCAGGCCCTGGAGGTCGTCGGACAGGGCCTTGAGCGCCACCGGATCAAAGCCCGCAGCCTTCGGGGCGACGAGGGGCGAGAGCGGGGCGGCGGCCAGGGCGGCGGTCCCCATCCCCGCGAGGGGCGAGGCGGCGACGGCGGCGAGGAGGTTGCGGCGGGTCAGGCGCATGGGCATCTTCCGGGCATGAGGACAGGAGCTTCAGGCATGATCCTGCACGGCCCAGGCCCGACAGCGCAACCTTGGCCCGCACGCTTGGGGGCCATGGCCTTCGCCCTCGTCCTGGCGGCGGCCGGGGCGACCCGAGCGGAGAGCGCCTGCGCCGGGCTCGTCCCGGGCGCCGATGCACCGATCCGCAACCTCGCCTACGCCGCCCCTGAGGCGGGCGTGCCGGCGGCGGTCCTCAAGCTCGACCTGTGGCCCGGAGCCGCGCCGCTCCCGGCGCCCCTGGTGGTCTTCGTCCACGGCGGGACCTGGATGCATGGCGGCAAGTACGCCGGCACCCCGCAACAGGCCCGGGCCTTCCGGGCGGCGGGTTACGCCTACGCCACGGTGAACTACCGCCTGCTCCGCCATGGCCCCCCGCAGGAGGCCGCCCGGGACATCGCCGAGGCCGTGGCCTTCCTGCGGCGGGAGGCGAAGGGATGCGGGCTCGATCCGGACCGCATCATCCTGATGGGCCATTCCGCCGGCGCCCACCTGGCGGCCCTGGTCGCGCTGGATGAGTCCTACCTGGCGGCGGCGGGAGTCCCGCCCGAGGCGGTGCGCGCCGGGGTCCTCCTCGACGCCTACGGCCTCGACATCGCCCGGCACGTCCGGGAGACGGGTGACCCTGTCTACGCCCGGGTCTTCGGCCCAGACCCCGCCGGCTGGACCGCCATGTCGCCGGTCAGTCACGCGGGCCCCGGTCGCCGTCCGCCCCCGATGATCCTGCACGTCGTGGCCGGCAATCCCGAGACGCCGGGCCAGGCCGAGGCCTTGGCCGGCGCCCTGCGCGCCGCCGGCGGCGAGGCGGAGGTTCACGCAGCCCGGCGCGAGAGCCACAACAGCCTCAACTACGGCTTCGGCGCCGAGGGCGATGCGACCACCCGCCTCACCCTGGACTTCCTCTCCGCAAGGGTCCGATAGCGCCTGGGGCTTGTCAGGAAGGACCGGGAAGGCCTTAATCCGCCGTCACATACCGATCATTCAGGAAGGACGCCCTCCATGAACGCGCCGACGCCGCCCACCGCAGGACCGCTGACCTTCGGCTTCAATCCGCACGACGACATGAACGACCTGCGGATGAGCGAGAAGGCGACGCCGCTCTACGAGCACGTCAAGCGCTTCATCGCCGAGACGGTCGTGCCGATGCAGAAGGAGTTCCAGGCGCTGGGCGAGGGCCACACCGATCGCTGGACCTTCGCCCCCGGCCAGCTCGACGTGCTGGAAAAGGCCAAGGACCAGGCCAAGAAGGAGGGCCTCTGGAACTTCTTCCTGCCCGACGCCGAGACCGGCGAGGGCCTGTCCAACCTCGACTACGCCTACATCGCCGTGGAGCTGGGCAAGGCGCCCATGGCCTCCGAGGTCATGAACTGCTCGGCGCCCGACACCGGCAACATGGAGGTGCTGGAGCGGGTCGGTACGCCGGAGCAGAAGGAGCGCTGGCTGAAGCCCCTGCTGAACGGCGAGATCCGCTCGGCCTACGCCATGACCGAGCCGGCGGTGGCCTCCTCCGACGCCAAGAACATCGCCACCCAGGCTGTGCTGGACGGCGATGAGTGGGTGATCAACGGCGAGAAGTACTACATCTCCGGCGCCGGCGATCCCCGCTGCAAGATCATGATCACCATGGTCCGCACCAATCCGGACGCCCCCCCGCACAAGCAGCAGTCGCAGATCCTGGTGCCCATCGATGCGCCCGGAGTGGAGATCCTCGGCCCGATGCACGTCTTCGGCGAGGACCATGCGCCGCGCGGCCACATGCATATCCGCTTCACCAACGTGCGGGTGCCCAAGTCCAATGTCCTGCTCGGCGAGGGCCGGGGCTTCGAGATCAGCCAGGTCCGCCTCGGGCCGGGCCGGATCCACCACTGCATGCGCACCATCGGCAAGGCCGAGCGAGCCCTGGACCTGATGGTCCGCCGGGGCCTGTCCCGTGAGGCCTTCGGCCGCAAGATCGCCTGGCTGGGCGGCAATGTCGAAATCATCTCCCGCGCCCGGATCGACATCGAGGCCATGCGCCTGATGGTGCTGAAGGCGGCCCGCGCCATGGACGTGCTGGGCAACCGCGAGGCCCGGGTCTGGGTGTCCATGGTCAAGGCCATGGTGCCGGAGCGGGCCTGCCAGATCATCGACCAGGCCATCCAGATGCACGGCGCCACGGGCATCTCCCAGTGGACGCCCCTGGCGTCGATGTACACCGACGTGCGCCACCTGCGCTTTGCCGACGGCCCGGACGAGGTCCACCACCTGGTGGTCGGCCGCAACGAGCTGCGGGCCTACGAGGGCGGCGGCGAGGAGGTCTCCGCCTCGGTCGCCTTGCGGAACTGACCGGCGCGGGCGTCAGCCGGGGAAGTTGGCCGGGATCGCCTCGGACAGGGCCGGCCCGATCTCGTCGCGAAGGATGAGGTGGGCGTAGTCGTCCAGGTCCGTGGAGTCCCGGTTGACGATCACCAGGCGCGCGCCGGCCCGCCGCGCCTGCAGGGGAAAGCCCGCCGCCGGCCAGACGGTGAGGCTTGATCCCAGCACAAGGAACAGGTCGCAGGACAGGGTCTCTTCCTCGGCCCGGCGCATGGGTTCCTCGGGCATGGACTGGCCAAAGGAAATGGTCGCCGTCTTGACGATGCCGGTGCAGTCCCGGCAGGCGGGCAGCTCACCCCGGGTCTCGAAGGGCGGGCGCAGGTCCTCGATCTCATGGCGCAGTCCGCAGGCCAGGCAGGTGGCGTAGCTGGCGTTGCCGTGCAGCTCGATCACCCGGTCGGCGGGCACGCCGGAGTGCTGGTGCAGGTTGTCCACATTCTGGGTGATGATCGACGAGAGCCGGCCAGCCCGCCACAGGCGCTCCAGGGCGTAGTGGCCGGCGTTGGGCTCCCGGCCCGTCCAGCCGGCCCGGCCCTGGAAGGCGCGGGTCCAGGATTCCCGCCGCCTCTCCTCGCTGTTCACGAAATCCTGAAACTGGATCGGCTTCATCTTCGTCCAGACCCCGCCCGGGGAGCGAAAGTCCGGAATTCCCGATTCCGTGGAGATTCCAGCCCCGGTGAAGGCCACAATCCGCTCTGCAGACCGCAGGACCTGCGCCAGATCCTCCCGTTTCCCCAGTTTTTCGCTCACTTCCGGGCTCCGCCTGTCTGCGCCGCTGGACGCCTGCCTGCCGGACCGGCGCCCGGGGCCCCGTTTTTTGGACCTTCCCAGCGACGCCTGATCCTGTAGCCAAGGACTTCAGGACAACCGCCGGAACGGCGCAAGGGGGGAAGCGGGGAATGCAGCGCACAAGAGTCATGCAAGCGACGGGCCTCGCCCTGGGCCTGGGGCTCCTCGGGGCGGGCCCGGCCCTGGCCCAGGCGCCTTCGGAGGTGAACTCCGGCGATACGGCCTGGCTGCTCAGCGCCACGGCCCTGGTCCTCCTGATGACCCTGCCGGGACTGGCCCTCTTCTACGGCGGCCTGGTGCGCACCAAGAACGTCCTGTCGGTCCTGATGCAGTGCACGGCGGTGGCCTGCCTGGCCTCGGTGGTCTGGCTGGCCCTCGGCTACTCCCTGGCCTTTTCCGGGACCGCGCCCTTCATCGGCGACCTCGGCCGCGTCGGCCTGATGGGCCTGACCCGAGGCGACGTCATCGGGACGGCGCCCGAGATCGTCTTCTTCGCCTTCCAGATGGCCTTCGCCATCATCACGCCGGCCCTGATGATCGGCGCCGTGGTCGAGCGGGTGAAGTTCGCCGGCCTCCTGGCCTTCTGCGCCGGCTGGCTGGTCCTGGTCTACGCCCCCGTCTGCCACTGGATCTGGGGCGGCGGCTGGATGGCGACCCTGGGGGTCAAGGACTATGCCGGGGGCCTGGTGGTCCACGCCACGGCGGGGGTCAGCGCCCTCATCCTGGCGAAGGCGGTCGGACCCCGGGACGGCTGGCCCCGGGACCTGTCGCCGCCGCACAATCCGGGCATGACCATGACCGGGGCAGGCCTCCTGTGGGTGGGCTGGTTCGGATTCAATGGCGGCAGCGCCCTGGCGGCCAACGCCGACGCCGGCGCGGCCCTCACCGCCACGCACATGGCGGCGGCCTCGGCGGGCCTGGTCTGGGCCCTGATCGAGCACCGCCGTTTTGGCCGGGCCAGCCTGGTCGGCCTGGTCACCGGCGTGGTCGCGGGCCTCGCCACCGTGACCCCGGCCTCGGGCTTCATCAGCCCCCTGGCGGGCCTCTTCCTGGGGGCGCTCGGCAGCTATGTCTGCTTCGAGGCCGTCAGCCTGGTGAAGGCCCGGCTGAAGGTCGATGACAGCCTCGATGTCTTCGCGGTCCACGGGGTGGGCGGCATTCTCGGGACCCTGATGCTCGCAGGGCTGGCCCACCCCCTCCTGGGCGGGACCGGCTATGCCGAGGGCGTCGGCCTCGCCGGCCAGGCCTGGCGCCAGGCCCTGGGGGTCGTCGTGGTCTGCGCCTGGTCGGCGGGCGCCAGCCTGGTCCTGATCGCCATCGTCCGGAAGCTGACGGGCTTGCGGGCCAGCGACGAGGTCATCGACGAGGGTCTCGACCTGGGCGCCCACGGCGAGCGGGCCTACCACATCAACTGAGCCGCCGCTGACCCCCTCACCCCGCTTCGCGGGGAGCTCCCCCTGATGGGGAGCAATTGGCTCTCTCATTCCTCCCCCCAGGGGGAGG
>CANGRP010000135.1 GCA_947456005.1 Caulobacteraceae bacterium | reverse complement strand
TCAGCATCATCGGCAATGGCGTGGTGGTGGACCCCTGGTCCCTGATGTACGAGATCGGCCGTGCCCGGGCCCAGGTCCTCACCATCACCCCGGACGTCCTGGTCCTGGCGGACAACGCCACCGTCATCCTGCCCCTGCACCGCGACCTCGACCAGGCCCGCGAGGCCCGGGCCGGCGCAGGCAAGATCGGCACCACCGGCAGGGGCATCGGCCCGGCCTATGAGGACAAGGTCGGGCGCCGGGCCATCCGCTTCGCCGACCTTTCTGACCGCGAGGCCCTGGAGGCCAAGATCGAGCGGCTCCTGGCCCACCATGGCGCCCTGCGCGCAGGCCTCGGCCTGACCCCCGTCACCCCCGCCGACATCCTCGCCCAGCTGGCCGAGATCACCCCCCAGGTCGCCCCTTTCGTGAAGCCCGCCTGGCGAATCCTCGGCGACCAGATCCGCGCCGGCCGGCGGGTCCTGTTCGAGGGCGCCCAGGCCACCCTGCTGGACGTCGACCACGGCACCTATCCCTATGTGACCAGCTCCAACACCGTGGCCGGCCAGGTGGCGGCGGGCTCCGGGGTCGGGCCCCAGGCGGGCGGCTACGTCCTGGGCATCGTCAAGGCCTACACCACCCGGGTCGGCGAGGGTCCCTTCCCCACCGAGCTGCACGACGAGATCGGCGCCCGGCTGGGCGACAGGGGGCACGAGTTCGGTACGGTCACCGGCCGGCCCCGCCGCTGCGGCTGGTTCGACGCCGCCCTGGTGCGCCAGTCGGTCCGGGTCGGCGGCGTCGAGGGCATCGTCCTGACCAAGCTGGACGTGCTGGACGGGATCGAGACCCTGAAGATCTGCACCGGCTACACCCTCGACGGCCAGCCAGTGGACTACCTGCCCGCCGGCCTGCGCGACCAGGCCCGCCTGGTTCCGGTCTACGAGGACATCGAGGGCTGGAGCGACAGCACCGAGGGCGCCCGCTCCTGGAAGGACCTGCCGGGTGCGGCGGTGAAGTACGTCCGCCGGATCGAGGAACTGGTGGGCGCGCCGGTGGCCCTTCTGTCCACCAGTCCCCAGCGGGACGACATCATCATGATGCGGGACCCGTTCCTGGACTGAGGCGGATTCATCCGATCCCGACCGACAGCCGGCGACGCTGCTCCCGTGAGACATCCGCAATGGCGGCCGCCGGGCTTGTGGTCAGACGTCTCAGGACCTCAATTGCGCCGGACTGAACTCCCGAGATCGGATGGCTCCAACGCCCAGATCAGGGTGAGGCCAACATCGCGGAGGGGGGTTAGGTCCGACCCTCGCCAGATGGCGCATACGACATGATCGACGATGGCGCCGGCCTTCCTCAACACGGCGACGCTCTCGATGATCTGCCCCCCTGTGGTGACCACGTCCTCGACGACGGTGACCTTCCTTCCCGCAAACTCCGGGCCTTCAATCGCCTTTTGGGTGCCGTAACCCTTCGCCTGTTTTCGAACGAATGTGGTTGGAAGTCCGGTATGGAGCGACAGGGCGGTGGCCAGCGGGATCCCGCCCAGCTCCAGCCCCGCGAGAACTTCCGTCCCGGACGGCAGCAGCTCGGCAAGCCGTCCAGCAAGCGGTCTCAGGAGGTCGGGTCTCGCTTCAAACTGATACTTGTCGAAATAGCGATCCGTGGTTGTTCCTGACCGAAGCTGAAACTGACCTTCAAGCGTGCACACGACACCGATGGAGGCCGCAAGGTCGCGAAGTTCAGTCTTGGTCAATTCTTGGGCTCCAGGTTCAGATTTGAGAGACTGAAGCGAGTGGAAGCCAAACTCAAGCGGCGAGCTTCCCAGTCACGGCGGGCGGCCATTGGACCGCCCGTTCGAAACGCGGTCACTCCGCCCCGATCACCCCGTCGATCACGGCGGTGACGCGCTCGACGAAGGCGGTGCGCTCGGCGCCCTCCAGGGCGGCGCCGCGGATCAGGCGCTCGACCAGGAAGCCGATGTAGATGGCGGCCAGAACGCGGGCACGTTCCTGACCGGCCTCGTCGCCCAGCCAGTCCCGGATGGGCGCCAGGAAACGCTCCTGCACCGCCTGGCCCAGCAGCGGCGCCGTCGTGGGCGAGGTGGCCGCCTGCAGCAGGAACTGGAAGGTCCGAGTCCGGGGATCGGCGATGTCGGCGGCGCCCGCCATCATCTCGGCGACGTCCCGGGAAAAGCGGCTTCGGTCCCAGTCGCGCAGGCGGTCGGGGGCGATGGTCGCCTTGAGGGCCTCGGTGAACAGCCCCTCCTTGCCGCCGAAGTAGCGCGGGATCAGGGCCACGTCCGACCCGGCCAGGGCGGCGATGTCGCGCAGGGAGGTCCGGTCATAGCCCGTGACGGCGAAGGCGGTCTTGGCCGCCTCCAGTATGGTCGCGCGCGTCGCCGCTGCGTCACGCCGTCGCGGCGGGGCGAGGACGCCCGCCGCTTCCCCAAGCTCGGTCATGGAATCCCGTCCGGGCTCAGTTCCGGGCCGGAATGATGACCGGCAGGGTCTCGAAGCCGTGCACGAAGGCCGAGAAGTTGCGAACCGGCTCCCCGGAGACGCGGATCTCGGGGAAGCGCTTGAGGATCTCTTCCCAGATGATGGTCAGCTGCAGCTCGGCCACCCGGTTGCCCACGCAACGGTGGACGCCGAAGCCGAAGGACATGTGGTGCCGGGACTGGTCGCGGTCGATGATGTAGGCGTTGGGATTGTCGATCTCGTCCTCGTCCCGGTTGCCGGAGAGGTACCACATCACCACGCGCTCGCCGGCCTTGATGGTCTTGCCGCCGAGCTCGAAGTCGGACTTCGCCACCCGGGCCATGTGGGCAAGGGGGGTTTGCCAGCGGATGGTCTCGGAGACCATGGAGGGGATCAGGGCCGGGTTGGCGCGCAGCTTGTCGTACTGGGCCGGGAACTGGTTCAGGGCCACGATGCTGCCGGAGATGGTGTTCCGGGTCGTGTCGTTGCCGCCGACGATCAGCAGGATGACGTTGCCGCGATAGGTGTCGCGGTCCATCTCCCGGGTCGCCGGGTTGTGAACCAGCATGGAGATCAGGTCGGCGGATGGCTCGGCGTTGACCTTCTGGTTCCACAGCTCCTCAAAGGCCATGAAGCACTCGGTCAGGGCCTGGAACTTGTGCTCCCAGCTCTTGACCGGGCCGTGGCCGGGCGGGTTGGTCACCATATCCGACCAGTAGGTCAGCTTGCGGCGGTCCTCGAAGGGGAAGTCGAACAGGGTCGCCAGGGTCATGGCGGTCAGTTCCTTCGACACCAGGTCGACCCAGTCGAACTCCTTGCCGATGGGCAGGGAGTCGAGGATCAGGCCGGCCCGCTCACGGACGATCGGCGCCATGCGCTGAAGGTTGGCCGGCGCCACTGTGGGGCTGACGGCCTTGCGCTGCACGCCGTGCTCGGGCTCGTCCATGGTGATGAAGCCGGCGCCGCCGCCGGTGCGGGGCCGGGCCAGCTCGCCCAGCACCTTCTGCTGCTCGGCCAGGGCCACCAGGTTGGGCAGGGTGATGCCCTGGGCCGAAGAGAAGATCTCATGGTTGGTGTCCACCGCCATGATGTCCTTCCAGCGGGTGACGGACCAGTACGGCCCGAAATCGCTCTCGGCGGTGAAGTGGACCGGGTCCTCGCGGCGCAAGCGGTCGAAGACCGCCAGGATGGTGTCCTTCTGGAACCGGTCTGGCCGGCCCGGGTTCAGGAGCTCAAGGGAGGTTTCGTTGGCCTCGCGGACGGCCTCGTCGGACTCGATCCTGACGGCGATATTCATGGCGCTCTCCCGTTCCTGCCGTTCTTGCCGGCGGGGCCGCGTACGTCCGCAGGCTCCCATGGAGGAAGCCTGACTCTGGGCCCTCCTTATGTCAATGCATGTTGACTTACCCGGCGGACCTGCGCCGGGCCTGCCGTCGGACCGTCAGGCCTCGACCAGGTTCTGGTCCCGGGCCGCCGCCAGCATCGCCTTCTGCAGCTTCTCGAAGGCCCGGACCTCGATCTGGCGCACCCGCTCGCGGCTGACGCCGTACTGGGAGGCCAGGTCCTCCAGCGTTGTCGGGTCGTCCTTCAGTCGCCGCTCGGTCAGGATATGCCGTTCACGGTCCGTCAGTTCTGTCATGGCGGCTTCCAGCAGGCTCATCCGCTGGGTGCGCTCCTGGCTCTCGGCGACCTGGGTCTCCTGGCTGACCGCGCCGGTGTCCTCAAGCCAGTCCTGCCACTCGCTCTCGCCGTCCACCCGCATGGGGGCGTTCAGGGAGGCGTCGGGGCCGGACAGCCGGCGGTTCATCGAGACCACCTCCGACTCGTCCACGCCCAGCTTGGTGGCGATCAGCTCCACCTGGTCGGGGTGGAGGTCGCCCTCCTGGAAGGCCGAGATGGCGCTCTTGGCCTTGCGCAGGTTGAAGAAGAGCTTCTTCTGGGAGGCCGTGGTGCCCATCTTCACCAGGCTCCAGGAGCGCAGGATGTATTCCTGGATCGAGGCGCGGATCCACCACATGGCGTAGGTGGCCAGGCGGAAGCCCTTGTCCGGCTCGAACTTCTTGACGGCCTGCATCAGGCCGACATTGCCCTCGGAGATCACCTCGCCGATGGGCAGGCCGTAGCCGCGATAGCCCATGGCGATCTTGGCCACGAGCCGCAGGTGGCTGGTGACCAGCCGGTGCGCCGCCTTCGGATCTTCGTGCTCCCGCCAGCGCTTGGCCAGCATGAACTCCTCATCCTTGGTCAGCATGGGGAACTTGCGAATCTCGGTCAGGTAGCGCGACAGACCGCCTTCGGGGGTCATCACGGCCAGAGCGTTCGCGGCCATCGGTCAGTTTCCTCCAGATGGGAGGACGGCAAAGACCAACCCCCCAGGTCGGATTTCACCTAGTGACCGAAAGCGGCGGCTTCAAGGCGAAGCCAAGCGGCCTCCGGTTACAAATCCGACAGGCGCGCCTCCAGGGCGGCCATGTCCGGCGGCGGAGCGGATTCGAACCTCAGCCCCGCCCCCGTCACCGGGTGGACAAGGCCCAGCACCGCGGCGTGCAGGGCCTGCCGGACCAGGCCGGACTCCCGGAGGGCCTCACGGACCGCCGCAGCCGGAGCCCCGGAGCCGTAAACAGGGTCGCCCAGGCAGGGAGATCCAAGCGAGGCCATGTGGACCCGGATCTGGTGGGTGCGCCCGGTCTCCAGCCGACAGGCCAGGCGCGCCGCCAGGGGCGCACCCGGCGGACCAAAGGTGCGCTCGGTCCGGTAGTGGGTCACCGCCTCCCGCCCGCCTGTCTTCAGGACCGCGATCTTCATCCGGTCATGGACAGACCGGCCGATCCGGGTGCGGATCTCGCCGGCGGGCGGCCTCGGCGCACCTCGGACCAGGGCGATGTAGCTGCGCTCGATGTCATGGGCGGCGAACAGGGCGGCGAGGCCCTGGTGGGCGGCGTCGGTCTTGGCCGCGACCATGACCCCGGAGGTTTCCTTGTCCAGTCGGTGGACGATCCCGGGCCGGGCCACCCCGCCGATACCGGAGAGGGAGGCGCCGCAGTGATGCAGCAGGGCGTTGACCAGGGTCCCATCCGGCACGCCGGGCCCCGGGTGCACAGCCATGCCTGCAGGCTTGTTCACGACGATCAGGTCGGCGTCCTCGAACAGGACCTCCAGCGGCAGGTCCTGGGGCTCGGGGAGGGCCGCCGCCGGGGGGGGGACCGCCACCCGGTAGGTCCCGGGGACCGCCCGGCCCGAGACGTCCCGCACCGCCGCGCCACTCCGGGTCACCGCGCCGGCCTCCATCAGGGCCCTGAGCCGGGCCCGGGAGAGTTCAGGCAGGGCGTCGGCCAGGGCCCTGTCCAGGCGCCCCGCCACTCCGGCCGCCAGGACAGCCTCGAGGACCTCGCCGCCGGAGGTCGACTCCGGCCCGCTTTCGTCGAATCCGTCGGGGGCATCGGGCGCGGCCATGCGGCATGATCCCGACTCCGGCGAGGCGTGCAAGGGCTAGGCTCTCGACACGGGTTCGTCATCGGGCTTGTCTAGGGTTACAGACTTGAGGCCGCCGGACCGGGCGGCGGGGGGAGTTCATGAACATGCGCATCGATCGTCGCCAGGCCCTGGCCCTGTTCGGAGCGGGAACCGCCGCCGCCGCGGGGCCGGCCGCGGCCCAGGAGCAGGGGGTGCGGTTCGATCACGGCGTCGCCTCCGGCGATCCCACGGCAGACCAGGTCATCCTCTGGACCCGAATCACGCCCATGGACCCCTCCGCCGGCGCCATCGCCTACGAGTGGAGCCTCAACCCCGTCGACCGCCGGGCCGGTGGGGCGAAGTCGGGCCGGGGAACCACTTCGGCGGCCCGGGACTTCACCGTCAAGGTCGACGTCGGCGGTCTGGACGCCGGTCGGGCCTATACCTTCACCTTCACCTCGAATGGCGTGACCTCGCCCATGGGCCGCACCCGCACCCTGCCCGAGGGCCCGGTGGAGGACGCCGTGCTGGCCATCGCCTCCTGCGCCCTCTACCCCGGCGGCTATTTCAACGCCTACCAGGCCATCGCCGACCTGCCCCGGGTGGACGCCGTGCTGCACCTGGGCGACTACATCTACGAGTACGCTGCAGACGGCTATGGCGCCGAGACCGGCAGGAAACTGAACCGCCTGGTCCGGCCGGCCCACGAGATCGTCACGCTCGCGGACTACCGGAACCGCCACGCCCAGGTGAAGACCGATCCCCAGCTCCAGGCCGCCCACGCCCGGGCGCCCTGGATCGTGGTCTGGGACGACCACGAGACCGCCAACAACAGCTGGGTCGGCGGCGCCGAGAATCACGAGAAGGACGAGGGGTCCTGGAACCGCCGCAAGGCTGCGGCCATCAAGGCCTATTACGAATGGATGCCGATCCGCGAGCCGGACGGCGGCGGCTTCTCGATCAACCGGGCCTTCGAGTTCGGCGATCTCGCCACCCTCTTCATGCTCGAGACCCGGCTCACCGCGCGGGATGAGCAGCTCGACTACGCCAAGGACCTGAACGGTCCGGACGGCAAGCCGGACGTCGCCCGGTTCCGCAGGCGGCTGGCCGATCCCGACCGGCGCATGATGGGCCCGTCCCAGGCGGACTGGCTGCGCCGCGGCCTCGCCAATTCCGTC
>CANGRP010000134.1 GCA_947456005.1 Caulobacteraceae bacterium | reverse complement strand
TCCGCCAGGGCGGCGCTGCGGTCGGCCAGGGCCCGCTCGAGCCGCCGGGCGTCCGTGACGTCGGTGAAGGCGATCAGGGTCGCGCCGTCCGGAAGGGGGCGGGACTGGTGGGCCACGATGCGGCCGTCGGAGGTCCTCACCTCGCCTGAGGCCGGCGCCCGGGCCGCGGGGTCGGTATCCGCCACCCGGCCCTTCATCTCGCGCCAGAACCCCTGATCGTGAAGCCTTGGAAGGCACAGTTCCACCACCCCCTCGAAGTCCTGCATCTCGGTCAGAGCCTGGCGGGGAATGTTCCAGAAGCGCTCGAAGGCCTCGTTGTGCAGCCGAAGGCGACCATCGGCGCCGAACACGGCGACGGCGTCGTTCAGCTTGTCCAGTGTGGCCTGCTGCACCTGGATCAGGCTGTTGTACTGGGCCTTGAGGCGAAGCTCGCCGGTGATGTCCGAGAACAGGAGGACGATTCCCCCCAGGGGATGGGATTGGCGCACCACCCGGAGGGTCCGGCCGTCGGGCAGGCTCCAGAGCTCGTCCGGGGCGGAGTCCAACTGGACGTAGCGCTCCAGTTCTGCGGCCTTCCAACGGGCGTAGTCCGCCGTCTCGGGCAGGCGGCGGCGCTGGCGCAGCCGGTCCAGGACCTCGCCATGGGTGGGTCGTTCCGCCAGCCAGGCCGGCTCCAGGCCGAAGAGCTCTGCAAAGGCGGTGTTGTGGAAGTCCAGCCGCCGCGAAGGCGTGAAGATGGCTACGGCGTCGGCGATGTGGTTCAGGGTCTCGTCATGGGCCTCCACGTTCCGACGCAGGGCCTCCCGCAGCTCCTCCGCCTCGGTCGCATCCTCGGTCCAGACCCCGACGCCTCCGCCCTCCAGGGGCCTGGCGGTCAACTTCAGGGCGCGCCGCCGGCCATCCAGGCTGACCCACCTCACGCCGTCGCGGGGCTGCGACATCGAAGCGGCCTCGATCGCCAGCGCGTCCACGGCGGGGTCCAGGCTCAGCCGGCGCTCGACCGCCGCGGTGATGTCCTCCGCGCCCACGGCCTCCAGCCAGGCGGCGTTGGCCCAGATCAGCCGCCCGTCGGCGCCGGCGATCCAGGCCGGACCGGCCCGGGCGTTCAGGAAGGCGGCGAAGCGGGGGGAGGGGGGCAGGCCCTGCGACCAGGCGGCGGCGGACAGCCTCAACCAGGCCAGGGCCCCGGAGGCCCGGCCTTCCACCGTCACCACGCCGGCGGCGCCCCGGACCTCGAAGCCGCAGCTCTCGCCTCGCTCGAACAGGGCCCTCAGCCGAAGGGCGTGGTCCGGGTCGGCCCGCATCAGGGCGGCGACCACCGACTGGGGTTCAGCGCCGACCCCCAGCGCCAGGGCGCAGGCCTCCAGGCTTTCATCCCCCGAAGCGAGGAAGGCCCGGCCATCCTCGACCGCAAGGAGGGCGGACTCAAAGGCTTCCGCCGACGCCTGGGCGGCCTCGGCGGCGGCGCCCAGGGTCTGGACCTCCGCCTCAAGGGCCGCAATGCGCTGGTCCGCGCGCCGGCGGACGCTCAGGGTCCAGACGCCCGAGCACAGCGCCAGGAGCACGGCGCTGGCGGTGGCGGAGAGGATCAGGCCTTCACCGGTCATGGATGGGACCGCAGGTTTTCGCCCACATCAGGCGAATCGTTCAGACAACATAGGCGCAAGCCTGATTCTCGGCGATGATGAGCCCATGTCAGCCCTGATCTATCCGGTTGCGAGCGATGGGGAGGCGGCCCTCCGCGCTCCCCTGGGCCAGGCCCTTCGCGCCCGGGAGGCGGAAATCCTGGCTGGCGAGCCGGTGATTTTCTGCTCCGAGCGCGTCGGCCCGCCCTGCCCCACCCGCGAGGCCGCGCAGGACCTGTTGGCCCAAATGAGCGCCGGAGCGGCCGCACCGCCGGATCCCGCTGTCATCCGGCTGGTGGAGGTCTTTGACGGCGCCCGCCCGCCGCCGCCCGCCCGGCCCCTCGCCGAGGGTGGACGCCGCTGGCCCGCTCCGCCTCCGCCGCCTCGAACGGTCTGGCGGATCCAGGTGGACTTCTGGCGTCCCGCCTCCCGCGCCCCCGCCATCCTCAACGCCCAGGCCCGGCATGTCCGCAAGCGCGCCCAGTCCGACCTCTCGGGCGATCACCTGAGCGCCTTCTCCCGGCAACCCCTCCGGCCCGTCCGGCCCCAGCAGCCTCTGGACATCGGGCTGTTCGAAGTCCGGGCGCCGGAGGATCCTGACCGCCTTCTCCCCGATGAGTGACCCCTGGCCGGCGCACGCTCCAGCCCCCTCGCTCGATGATATTGCGGGCCTGGCCGAGGCCGCCTTCGAGGCCCTGCCAGAGCTGTTCCGCAGGGCCGCCGGAGAGATCGTCTTCCGTGTGGATGACTTCCCGGATGAAGAGATGCTCGACGCCCTCGACCTGAAGGATCCCTTCGAACTGACCGGCCTCTATCAGGGGGTTGACCTGTCCCGCCGGTCCATCCTGGACGCCGCAGAGCCCGCAAGGGTCTTCCTGTTCCGCAGGCCCCTGCTTGACGAATGGGCGGAGCGGGGGAACGTCACCCTCGCCGAACTGGTGTCCCATATCCTGATCCACGAGATCGGCCATCACCTTGGCCTGTCCGACGAGCAGATTGACCGGATTGAGGCTGGCTGAGCGCGAACCGCTTTTCGGCGTAGCGGTTTCCCGTTACACGGCCGGTATGACTCACCCTCGTCCGCTGACCCGCCTTTGCGCAGGCTTGGTGGCCGCCTTTCTCGCGGCGCCTGTCGCGGCTCTGGCCGCTGACCTGCGCCCACCGGCGCAGAAGGTCGATATCGGCCGTATCGCTGGCCGCTGGTACGAGGTCGCGCGCCTGCCCAACAAGATCCAGAGGGATTGCCAGGGCGGCACCTCGGACTGGGCCCGCACAGACAGTGGCTATGCGGTCATCCAGACCTGCCACAGGGGATCCCTGGCCTCCCCGCCCACCCAGTGGAAGGCCCAGGCCAGGATCATCGACCCCCTGACGGACGGACGCATCCGGCTCAGCTATTTCGGCGGGATCCTGAATGTCGAATACTGGGTGCTGGAAAGCCGGTCCGATCAGGGATGGCTGCTTCTCGGGACACCCAACGGCCGGTACCTCTGGCTCATGGCCCAGAAGCCCATCCTCAGCGCTGCAGCCAAGGCCCAGGCGGTCAGTCGGATCCGCCAACTGGGCTACGACGTCGCCGCCCTTGAATTCCCCCTCCCCGCCCGGCGCTGACCCGCCCGCCTCCCGGCCGGAGGTGACTGCGGCCGTCACCCGCGGCGCCGTCCGCGTCTTCCGGGGGCTTGGCTATGTCGCCCTTGCGGAGGTCACCCTTCCCAACGCCAGGCGAGCGGACCTCATGGCCATCTCGCCCCGGGGAGAACTCTTCATCGCCGAGGTGAAGTCCTCCCTGGAAGACTTCCGGGTCGACCGGAAGTGGCGCGACTACCTGGACTTCTGTGACCGCTTCGCCTTCGCCGTGGCGCCGGAGTTTCCGCAACACGTCCTGCCGGCGGAGCCGGGTCTCCTGGTCTGCGACGGGTTCGGCGGCGCCCTGGTCCGGGAGGCCCCGCTCGAGCCCCTGACTGGCAGCCGCCGCAAGGCCCTGACGATCGCCTTCGCCCGGCTGGCCGGCCTTCGCGCCTCAGGACTTCTGGTGACAGACCTCGAGGTCTGAGCCGTTCGCCTCAGCGCGGCGCCCGCTTTGCAAGGATCCTCTGGAGGGTCCGGCGGTGAAGGCCCAACCGCCGCGAGGCCTCGGAGATGTTGTTCCCCGAGAATTCCAGGACCCGGTGGATGTGCTCCCACCGCGCCCGGTGGGCCGTCATGGGCTTCGACGCCATCCCGCCCGAGGTCGGCTGGCCCAGGAGGGCGGCGGTCAGGTCGTCCCCTTCGGCCGGTTTCGTCAGGTAATCAGCCGCCCCCAGTTTCACGGCGGCGACAGCGTTGGCGATCGAGCCGAAGGCCGTCAGAACCACAATGCGGCTGTCTGGGCGATGATGGACGAGGGCCTCGATCAGGCTAAGGCCGTCCCCGTCGGTCAACCGCATCTCCAGCACGGCGAAGGCCGGCGGCTCCGCCAGGAGGATCGGCTGGGCTTCTGCAAGATTTCGCGCCCAGGTGACCTGAAAGCCGCGAGCCTCCAGCAGTCGCGTGGTGCGGGCGGAGTGGAGATCGTCGTCATCCACCAGCAGGAGGGGGCGGACCTCCTGTGGCGCCACAGGCTCGGCGGTTTCGGTTGCACTCATGAGCGCCGCTCGCAGGCCCTGACTGGAGAGCCAACTTGGCGGTTCGGCTGAGTCTAGGCAAGCCGGCCCCGCGCTCCGGCTGGAAGCCCGGGACGATCCGCGCTAAAGCCTGCCTGACCAAAATCTGGGGACGGCCTCGCATGACTCCCAAGCTGATCCTGCGCCTTCTGGTTGCCGCCGTCGTCGTTGCCGGCCTGACCTTCCTGGCGGTCCAGATCGGGGGGCGGCGACCCGCGCCGGAGGCCGCCTCCGGCCTCCAGGCGGGCCCTGGCGGACCCTTCACCCTGGTCGACGCGACTGGCCGGACCTACACCGAGGCTGGCCTGAAGGGCCGATGGACCATTGTCTTCTTCGGCTTCACCTTCTGTCCGGATGTCTGCCCGATGACACTCGACACCCTGGGGCGGACCCTTGACCTCCTCGGCGCCGACGGGCGGAAGGTGCAGATCATCTTCGTCTCAGTGGACCCGGAGCGCGACACCCCGGCCAAGATGGCCGCTTACCTGGACAACCCAGCCTTTCCTCGGGGCGTGATCGGGCTGACCGGCTCGCCCGAGCAGGTCGCCGCCGTTGCCCGCGCCTACAAGGTCTACTACGAGAAGGAGGGCGAGGGGGACGCCTACCTGATCAATCACTCCTCCATCAGCTACCTGATGGACCCGTCAGGTCGATTCGCCCGGGTCCTGCCCTACGGGATGGCCCCGGAGGCCCTCGCGGGCCAGATCCGAGACGCCATGAAGCGGGGCTGAGGCCATACGGGGCTGGACATCCGGCGATCTTGGGCGCGATATGTTGCGCTGCAACATCCACGGCGGGCCATGCTCTATACTCTTTACGAAGCCGGTTACTACGTCGCCGCCCCGTTCCGGGCGGCCGCCCGGGCGACGCGCCACTACTGGATCTCGCCGCTGAACCCGGTCCGCGAGACCCCGGTCGGACGACGGCTCTTCGCGTCCGCCGACCTGTTCGCCAATCTCACGCGCCGCTATGGCCGCCCCGAATGGGGATTCGACACTGTGACGATCTCAGGAGTCGACGTTCGGGTCCGGCGGGTCGAAGCCTGGTCCAGCCCCTGGGTGAAGCTGACCCACTTCGCGCGCGATCCCCTGGATCTCCGCCGGGCGGGGCGCACCGCCACCGCGCCCGCTGTCCTCATCGTCGCACCTCTGTCCGGTCACTATGCGACCCTCCTTCGGGATACGGTCCGGACCTTCCTTCAGGACCATGAGGTCTTCATCACGGAGTGGTCGAACGCCCGGGACGTGCCCGTGCTTGAGGGCCGCTTCGATTTCTTTGACTACCTGGACCATGTCCGGGAGATGCTTCGCCGGCTCGGCCCACGCTGCCATGTGGTCGCTGTCTGCCAGCCCGGACCCGCTGTCCTCGCGGCCGCCGCCCTCATGGCCGAGGATGGGGATGAGGGCCGGCCCGCCTCCATGACCTTCATGGGCTCCCCCCTCGATGCACGCTTCTCGCCGACAGTGACCAACAAACTGGCCGAAGAGAGGCCGTTCGCCTGGTTCAAGTCGAACATGATCAGCACCGTGCCCCTTCCCTACGCCGGGGCGGGCCGGCGGGTCTATCCAGGCTTTGTCCAGCTCTACTCGTTCATGTCGATGAACATGGACCGGCACCAGGACGCCCATCTTCAGTACCTGCAGGACCTCATGAATGGTGACGGCGACTCTGCCGACAAGCACCTGGAGTTCTACGATGAATACCTGTCGGTCCTGGACCTGACGGAGGAGTTCTATCTCCAGACCGTCGACCTTGTCTTCCAGCAGCATCTCCTGCCGAAGGGTGAGTTGGTCCATCGGGGGCGCCCTGTCCGGACATCGGCCATCACGGACATCGGACTGCTCACCGTGGAGGGTGAACTCGACGACATTTCCGGGATCGGCCAGACCCAGGCCGCCCACGCCCTCTGCGCCGGTCTCCCGAACGATCTGCGGGAGGACTATATCCAGCCGCACGTGGGTCATTACGGGGTCTTCAACGGCCGTCGCTTCCGGGAGGAAATCTATCCCCGGGTCGCCGCCTTCATCGCCCGCCAGGAGGCGCGGATCGCCGCGCCTGCCGGCTGAGCCTGCCTTGGGTCTGTTCGGACACCGGCGAGCGCCCGCCGACGGCGACCTGATCGAGGTCGAGGGCATCCCTGTTCGGCTACGGGTCAACCGTCGCTCCCGAAGGATCGCCCTGCGCCTGGACCGCGCCCGCCGCGAGGTGGTGGCCTCCGCCCCTGACCTGCGCGGCTTGGCGGAAGCCGCACGCTTCGCCCTGAGCCGGGTGGACTGGATCCAAAACCGCCTTGCAGCCATCCCCGCACCTTCGCCCCTGGCGCCGGGCCTGGAGCTCACGGTCTTTGACCGGGCCTGTCGTCTGGAGGCCGCGACGGGCCGCACCCGCCTGATCGATGACCCGGACGGCGCCCTTGTCATCTGCGCCGCGGGCGAGCCAGAGGCTTTCGCGCGTTCGGTGGTGAGGGTCCTGAAGCGCGAGGCCCTGGCCGGCTTCCGCGAGATGTCCCGGCGCCACTGCGAGGCCCTGGGGGCTCCGCTGCCGACGGTGTCGGTCACCGACACCCGGTCGAGGTGGGGCTCCTGCACCCCCGGGCGGGCGGGGGCCCCGCCTTCGGTGCGCTATGTCTGGCGCCTGGCCCTCGCGCCCTCACCGGTCGCCGACTATGTCGCCGCTCACGAGTGCGCCCACATCCTGGAACCTCATCACGGTCCGGCCTTCTGGGCGCGGGTTCGGGAGCTGGTGGGCGACCCGACGCCCCACCGTGAATGGCTGAAGCGCGAAGGCCCCCGGCTTCACGCCCTCGGGGCCGCCGAGGGCTGAGGCG
>CANGRP010000133.1 GCA_947456005.1 Caulobacteraceae bacterium | reverse complement strand
CTGCGCAACCCGTTCTCGCCCGCCAGAGCCCGGGTGGAGACCGAGAAGCGTCGAGCCACCACTTCGAGGCTGTCGCCCTCGGCGACCACATACGCCCTGCGGGTCTCAGGCGGCCCCTTGAGCTTTCGCCCCACGCTCAGGGCATAGGGCGGCTGGAGGTTGTTGAGGTCAGCAAAAGCCTTTCGGGTCATGCCCAGGCGGCCTGCAATCTCGTCGACCGTGTCGCCGCTGCGAACGACATAGGTCGAGGATCCGGAGGAAACGGTGATGACGCGACCGGCGGCCTGGGGTCGCGCGGCCGAACTTTCGCCGGCCTGGACGCCGGGTAACCTCAGCTTCATGCCTGCATCGATACGGGCGCCGGATCCAAGGTCATTGGCCTCGGCGATAGCCTCAGGGGAGAGGCCGAGCTTCCGGCTGATCCCAAAGAGGGTGTCGCCTCGCTGCACGGTGTAGGTGTCGCCGGCGGCCTGGAGCAAGGCCAGCTGCACCGGTGCGGCCTCAGCGCCGATTGGCTCCCGAGCCAGGGATGGGCCCGCCAGGCTGACAAACGCGGTGGTCGCCGCAAGGATCAGGACGGTCCGGTTGAGAAAACTGCTCATCGCCGCTCCGGCTCTGTTTACCCAGTGTGGCGCTGCGATTCGGATCGTCCACGCGGTCCGGACTCTCAGCCCCAAGAAATCGTCACAAATTTGGCGCGCTCAGGAGTCCTTCGCGACGCCGTCCAGCAAGGGCACAAACCTGACTTCCATCAGGGTTTCCACCGTGAAACCGCCCTCCCCATCCCCGACATACCGGTTCAGGTTCTGGACGGGCCCCCGGCCCACTGGCGCCACCAATACCCCTTTTGGCTTCAGTTGCGCCAGCAGGGTGCGCGGATCTTCCGAAGCCGCGGCAGTCACCATGACCCGGTCGAAAAGCGCCTGTTCGGGCCAACCCTGGCCCCCATCGCCAAAGCGGGTGATCACATTGGTCAAACCGAGTTCACGAAAGCGACCCTCTGCAGCGGACAGCAGGGTCCGGTACCGTTCCACCGAGTAGACCAGCCGCGCCAGCTTGGAGAGGATGGTGGTCTGGTAGCCGGACCCGGTCCCGATCTCGAGAACGCGGGAGCGCTTCTCGATCCGCAAGGCCTGGGTCATCAGCCCGACGATATAGGGCTGGCTGATGGTCTGCCCACAAGCGATCGGCAGGGCCTGATCCTCGAAGGCCCTTTCCTGGAACAGGTCCGGCGTAAAGAGATCTCTCGGGGTCGTGGCGATGGCGGTCAGCACAGCCGGATCCGACACGCCCTGCTCCCTCAGGCCTTCCATCAGGCGGGCGTGCCGCGGGTCCTCGGGAGTGTGGGGACGCCTCACCATCCTCAGGCCTTCGGCGGAGCGCCGCCCAGGACAGCCCGCATCCTGTGGACGGTTTCCTGGTGAGTCAGGTCGATGTGCAGCGGTGTCACGGAGATTCGGCCGTCGTAGATGGCGCGCAGGTCCGTGCCGGCGGCAGGGGCGGACAACTCCCGCCGAAAGCCCATCCAATAGTACGTCTCGCCTCGGGGATCCGTCCTTTGCACGGCCTGGCGGACATGAAGATCCCGGAAGGTCTGGCGCGTGACCTCGACCTCACGGATGTCGGCCAACGGTCGGGAGGGAAAATTGACGTTCATCACCACGTCCGCAGGCCAGCCGATCTCCACCAGTCGGCGCACGATACCCGGGCCGAAATGTTCAGCGGGCAGGAAGACGGGCTGGTCGGCGGGCTCCTCCCCTGGGGTCGGCCAGCTCATCTGCGACAGGGCGATGGCCGGCACGCCGAGGGCCATGCCCTCGATGGCGCCTGCGACAGTCCCGGACATGGTGACGTCTTCGGCGAGGTTGGCGCCCCGGTTGACGCCCGAGAGGACGAGGTCAGGCTTCAGGCCGCCCATGAGTTCGGTGACGGCCAGCATCACGCAGTCGGTGGGCGTTCCGGTCGTGGCGAACCGACGATCATCGAGCCTGCGGACGCGCAGCGGCTCGGCAAGGGTCAGGGAGCGGCTGGCGCCGGACTGCTCGTACTCCGGCGCGCAGATCCAGATGTCTTCGCTCAGGACCCGGGCGATCCGCTCCAGCGAGACCAGGCCCTCCGCGTGGATGCCGTCATCATTGGTCAGGAGGATGCGCACGGGGTCAGGCGGCCCGGTCGATGTGGGTGATCCCGCCCATGTAGGGCTGGAGGACCTGGGGAATAGAGATCCGGCCGCCCTCGTCCTGGTAGTTCTCCAGGATGGCCACCAGGGTCCGGCCGACGGCGAGGCCCGAACCGTTCAGGGTGTGGACGAAGCGGGTGCCCTTCTCGCCGGCGGACTTGGTTCGGGCGTCCATGCGGCGGGCCTGGAAGTCCCCGCAGTTGGAGCAGGAGCTGATTTCACGGTACCGCCCCTCGCTGGGCAGCCAGACCTCCAGGTCGTAGGTCCGACGGGCGCTGAAGCCCATGTCGCCCCGGCAGAGCAGCATGGTCCGGAAGGGCAGCTCCAGCCGCTTCAGGACCGCCTCGGCGCAGGACACCATACGATCGTGCTCGGCGTCCGACTGGTCGGGCTCGGTGATCGACACCAGTTCGACCTTGTAGAACTGGTGCTGGCGGATCATGCCCCGGGTGTCCCTGCCCGAGGCGCCCGCCTCAGACCGGAAACAGGGCGTCAGGGCGGTCAGGCGAAGCGGCAGGGTCTCAGCCGCGAGGATCTGTTCTCGCGCGAGGTTGGTCAGGGACACCTCGGCGGTGGGAATGAGCCAGCGGTCGTCCGTGGTCCGGAAAAGGTCTTCCGAGAACTTGGGCAGCTGGCCGGTGCCAAAGGCGGCGGCGTCGCGCACCAGGAGGGGTGGCGAGACCTCGGTGTAGCCATGCTCGAGGGTCTGGATATCCAGCATGAACTGGCCCAGCGCCCGCTCCAGCCGCGCCAACCGGCCCTTGAGGACCACGAAGCGCGCGCCGCTCATGCGGGCGGCAGCCTCGAAATCCATCAGGCCAAGGGCCTCGCCGAGATCGGCGTGGTTACGGGGGGCCTGGATGGCGAAGGGTTCGCCCCAGCGGCGGACCTCGACATTCCCGGCCTCATCGGCGCCCTCCGGCACGTCCGGCGCGGGCAGGTTTGGCAGGCTGGCCAGGAGGTCCCGCAGGGCCTCGTCCGCGGCCTTCTCTCGTTCGGCGTCACCGGCGGCCTCAGCCTTCAGGACCTCGACCTCGGCCAGGAGCCGCGCGGACTCGGCTGCGTCGCCGGCAGCCTTGGCCTGGCCAATCCGCCGGGAGAGGTCATTACGCCGGGCCTGCGCCGCTTCGGAGGCGGTTCGGGCGGCGCGGACCTGCTGGTCCAGCAGCAGCGCCTCAGACGCGGCTCCAGACCGACCCTTCGCCGCCCAGGCCATCTCGTAAAGGTCGGGAGTGTCGCGAAGGGCTCGGATGTCATGCATGGCGGAAGGGTCCAAGGATTGGCCGACTTCTCTAGTCCGCGTCGCCGGGGGCGCCAACCGTCCCATGGACGTATTCAGGCGATCGCGTCCTCGTCGATCTCCCGCCGACGGCGGAACTCAATCACGCGCACGCACCAGATGGAGACCTCGTAGAGCAGGATGATCGGCAGGGCGAGCATGAGCTGGCTGATGGGATCCGGCGGCGTAACAATCGCCGCAACGACGAAGATGGCGACAATGGCGTAGCGCCGGAACTCCCGCAGCGCTGTGGAACTGACCATTCCGGCCAGGCCCAGGAGGGTCAGGACAACCGGCAGCTGGAAACACAGGCCGAAGGCCATTAGCAGGGTGGTGACCAGGGTCAGATAGTCCGAGACCTTCGGCAGGAGCTCCACGGTGATCCCTCCGGCGCCCGTGATCTGCTGGGACAGGGAGAACCAGAGGACGAAGGGAAAGATGAAGAAATAGACCAGGGCTCCACCCAGGGTGAACAGAACCGGGGAGGCGACGAGGAAGGGCAGGAAGGCGCGACGTTCCCGCTTGTAGAGCCCGGGCGCGACGAACCCGTAGACCTGGCTGGCCAGCACCGGGAAGGACAGGACCACCGCCCCGAATCCGGCCAGCTTCAGCTTGGTGAAGAAGAACTCGAGCGGGGCGGTGTAGATAAGCTTGAGCTCCTGGCCCTGAACGGGCGGCAGTTCCTTCAGGCCCATGAGCACCAGAAGCAGGTCAAAGGGGCCTCCGCCCCCGTTGGCTGTCGACGGTTTGAGGTGAAGGGCCTGCAGGACGCCATCCCAGAACCCTGTCTGCGTCGCCGACGCGGTCGCCGCCTTCTGGGCCGCCAGGATCCCCGCCGCAGCTTCGTAAGGCCTCAGGAGCAGCCCATAGAGGACATCCGCAAAGGCGAAGCAGACGATGAACGCCAGGACCACGGCCACAAGCGATCGGATCAATCGCTGCCTGAGTTCGACCAGGTGGTCCAGCAGCGGGGCCCGGGACGCCTCGATCTCGTCTTCGGGTTCGTGGGCGTCGGTCATCCCGCTGGCTCCGAAGCCTTGCGGCGACGCCGCGGCTTGGGCGCCGCTGCAACCGCCTCGGGGGCTGGGGTCGGATCGACCGCAGCGGCCTCCGCGACCGCCTCGTCCTCCGAGGTCCCGCCGCTAAGCGGCGGATGGAACTGGATGTCCGAGGTCTGAAGGCTATCGCCGATCTCGCGAAGGACCTGATTGACCTCGGCGGTCTCGCTGGTCAGCAGCGCGCCCTGGGACTGGCGCATGGCCGCCACCTCGCGACGCAGCTCATCGAGCTCGGCTTGACGGGCCATGTCGTCAAAGCTGGCGCGGAACTCGGCGGCCATGCCCCGCAGGCGACCCATCCACTCGCCCAACTTCCTGAGCATGACGGGCAGGTCCTTGGGCCCGACGACGATCAGGGCGACAGCGGCGATCAGGAGGTATTCAAGCCCGCCGACTTCGGGAAGCATGACCAGGTCCTAGCACTGTCCCCATGCCAAGGCCTGGGGTGGTTCGGGTCGCTCGGGGTCAGCCCCGGGCGTCTTCCTTGGGCGCGTCCACCTTGGCCGCCGCCGTCTCGCCGGGCGCTTCAGGCTTGCCGCCGTCCTTCAGGCCGTCACGGAAGGCGCGGATGCCCTTACCAGCGTCGCCGAGCAGGCCTGAGAGCTTCCCTCGCCCGCCGAAGAGCACGAGGACAACCACCGCAACGATTATCCAGTGGACCGGAGACATTCCGCCCATGTGACAAGCTCCTCATCGGGTTCAGACCGGCCCCGCGGACCGATCATCCGCCTATATAGACGCCGCCCCCCGGTACCGCCAAGGGTCAGGCGGCGCCGGCCGGGCCTTTGCCCTCGTCGCCGGGGTCGCCCAGGAAATCCATGTGGAACTCCGGGGCGTCGTCCCCCGGCTCAATCGGGTCCTCTTCCGGAGTGGAAAGGCCTGGGGTCGGGACATTGAAGTCCGCCGGCAGGTCGAGGCTGAGAAGCCCTGCAGCGCGCATGTCGGCGGCGCCGGGCAGATCCGCCAGGCTGGCCAGCCCGAAGTGCTCGAGGAAGGCGTCTGTGGTGCCGTAGGTGACCGGCCGGCCGGGCGTTCGCCGCCGCCCCCGCATCCTCACCAGGCGCAACTCCAGCAGGACGTCCAGGGTGCCGCGGCTGGCCTGCACCCCCCTCACCGCCTCAATCTCGGCCCGGGTCACCGGTTGGTGGTAGGCGATGATCGCCAGGGTCTCCTGGGCGGCGCGGGACAGCCGCCGCGGCTCCTCGCGCTCGACCGTCATCAGGAAGGCGAGGTCGGGAGCGGTCTGGAAGCGCCAGCGGTCGGACACGCAGACCAGCTCGACGCCCCGGCCGACGTAGCGGACCTGCAGCGCGGCGACAGCCTTGTCGACATCGGAACCCTCCGGAAGCCGGCGGGCGAGGTCGTCGAGGCTCAGCGGCCCCGCCGCGGCGAACAAGAGCGCTTCGATGCGGCGCTCAGTCTCGGTGGAATCCGGGCTGGCGGCGGCGTCTGTCGGTCCGGTCAATCGCCTCCTCCCCTTCGGCTGCGGAGGTAGATCTCGGCAAAAGCCTCCAGCTGCCGCGCCTCCAGGGCGCCTTCACGTACAAGCTCCAGGCTCGCTGAAAGGGTCGAGGCCAGGTACGAGGCCCGGCTGGGCGCGGACGCCATCCCCAAGGCGGGCTGCGGGGCCACACCGGTCAAGGAGGTCCAGCGGGTCAGTTCGGGAAGCAGGCTGCGCAGACGGTCGCGGGCGGCCTCCAGGGCATAGGCCTTCACGGGCTCCGGCCGGTAGCTGCGGGTGTCCGAGCGTCGTCGCTGGTCCACATAGGCCTGCATGAGGGCGTAGAGGTCGCCCTCCAGCCGCGTCGAGGGCAGGATCCGGATCGCCTCCGGGTCGCCGCGGACGAACACGTCGCGGCCCAGCTGCGGCCGGGCCCGGAGAGCCTCGGAGGCTCGCCGCATGGCGTCAAGCTTGGCGAGGCGGAAGGCGAGCTGGGCGGCCACCTCCTCCGCTGGAGCCTCCTCCGGCTGGGGGCGTTCGGGCCGGGGCAGGAGCAGTCGTGACTTCAGGAAGGCCAGCCAGGACGCCATGACCAGGTAGTCGGCGGCCAGGGCGAAGCTTCGCCTCCGGGCCTGCTGGACAAACGCCAGGTACTGGTCCGCCAGGCGGGTGATCGAGATGCGGAGAAGATCGACCTTCTGGCTCCGGGCGAGGGCCAGGAGGACATGCAGGGGCCCCTCGTACCCATCGACGTCGATGATCAGGGCTTCGCCGTCCAGGGCGGCGCCCTCGGCGGCTTCAAAGTCCAGACGGGGCTGGAACTCGGCGGCCTCGCTCACGAGCCGGCCCCCGCGAGCAGGGCGTCGAAGCGAGCCTCCGCCTCCCGGCGGTCGAAGGGTTCGGGACGAAGGGGAAGCCGCGACAACGCCGCCTCGGCCCTGCGGGCGGACGGGCCGGACAGGCCCCGAACGCCGGCGGCGACGGCCTTCATCTCGGCCATGTCGCCATTGCAGTGGAGGACCACGTCGCATCCTGCGGAGAGGCTCTGACGGGCCCGGCTGGTCATGTCCCCCTCCAGCGCCTGCATGGACAGGTCGTCGCTCATGATGAGGCCGGAGAAGCCGAGCTCCCCGCGGAGCACCTCCCCGATCACCCGGCGGGAGGTCGTTGCGGGACGACGG
>CANGRP010000132.1 GCA_947456005.1 Caulobacteraceae bacterium | reverse complement strand
GAAGGTTATAGGAATTTCGGCACCAAGCTTTGGAACGCCGCGCGGTTCTGCCAGGTCAATGGCTGCGCCCGGGCCGAGGGTTTCGATCCCGCTGCGGTGAAGGGGGCGGTCAACCGCTGGATCGTCGGTGAGACGGCCCGGACGGCTGGCGCCGTCACCGACGCCATCGCCGGCTGCGGTTTCGACGAGGCGGCCAACCTTCTCTACCGCTTCATCTGGAACACCTTCTGCGACTGGTATGTGGAGCTGTCCAAGCCGGTCCTGAACGGCGCCGACGCCGAGGCCCAGGCCGAGACCCGCGCCACCGCCGCCTGGGTCATGGATGTCATCCTGAAGCTGCTGCATCCGGTCATGCCCTTCCTGACCGAGGAGCTGTGGCACCAGACCGCTGACCTCGGCGCGGCGCGTAGGGAGCCCCTGCTGATTTCAGCCCGTTGGCCGGACCTGGCGGCCCTGGCGCCCGATCCAGCGGCCGCCGCCGAGGTGGGCCTGGTCATCGCCGCCATCGCCGAGGGGCGCTCGGTGCGCTCGGAGCTGAACGTGCCTCTTGGGGCTCGACCCTCGCTGATGGTGGTTGAGGCGAACGCCGACCAGTCGGCCATCCTGGCGGCCTACGCCCCGGTGATTGGCCAGATGCTCCGGGTCTCGGGCGTCAGCGTCGTGACCGAAGCGCCCGCCGGCTCCATCCCCTTCGTGGTCCAGGGCGCGACCCTGGCCCTGCCGGTGGCGGAGTTCATCGACCTCGCCGCAGAGAAGGCCCGCCTGGCCAAGGAGGTGGCCGCCCTGGCCGCCTCCGCCGAGCAGACCCGGCGGAAGCTGGACAACCCGGACTTCGTCGCCCGGGCTCCTGAGGAGGTGGTGGAGGAGAACCGCGAGCGCCTGGCCGAAGCCGAGGCGGCTCGCGAACGCCTGCAGGCGGCCCTGGCCCGCCTGACCTGACCTTTCCCCGCCGATTCTGACCTGGGATCGGTGTCTTCCCGATCCCGGCCGATCGCTCGCCCTGTCCTGCAGGGCGAGACGTCTTGACCGGTCGCTCGCACAAGTGGCGCGAGCTCAGCCAGGGAGTCCTCGCCTGTCCCCCAAGTGTATCCGCCAGGGTGGCGCGGGGGCGCCGCCGGCCTTCGTCAGAACCGCCTGGAAACACCGACCAGAACGTCAAAGGTCTGGTAGTCCGCTCTCAGCTTCTTCCCGCCGGAGCCGGACAGGTTGGGGCTATCGATTGCAAAGGCGCGAAACTCTCCAAATCCAGACCAGCGATCGTTGAACGCGACCTCGGCGCCAGCAATGGCCTGATAGGCGAGGCGACCTGAACTCGAGTAGGAGCCGGGGGCGCTTGAGGGCGGCGCTGACGGCCCCGTCTGCGTCTTCAGGTCAAAGTCCACCTCACGGGTAAAGCCAATCCCCGCACCGACATACGGTCGCAGCGGGCCCACCTGACCTATGCTGTAGAGGCCGTTGACCAGGATCGCCGTCGAAGCGTAGTCCCCGCCCCCCGCGAAGCTGGCGGGAACTTTGACGTCACTTGAACGATATGTGTACTCGATCTCGGCGCGCCATGGCCCCTCATAGTCATAGCCGAATGCGCCGCCGGCGAGCGTGCTGCCGCTGAACTTGCCGGACGCTGAGGAGGCGCCGACGCTTACCCTCGTGTCGCTGAGCGTTGAGATTCCACCATAGGCGCGGGCATAGAAGCCGGACGCGTCGCCTGGCTCCTGAGCCATTGCAACGCCTCCTGCAAGAAGGGTCCCGACAAGCGTCGCCAAAAGGATCCCGGGTCTGAACTGAAACATACTGAAGCCTCCGTTTTACTGGCGAGGCGGACCTAGGTTGGCGCCCGGGGGCCTATCAAGGCGTGCTGCACGAACGGCGGTCTCGCCTGCACGAACGGCCGTGCTGGACCCGAACGGCGAGGGCGGGCGCATGAACGGCGACCCCGGGAGGACTGGCCGCGGATCCTGCAGGACCGACCCCTGCGCCGCCTTGGTCGTTCAAACGCTTGAGAGGCGGGCGATGATGGCGGCCTGGCGCCGACGGCCGACAGGAAGTCGCGTTCCGCTGTTCAAGAGGCAGAACACCCGTCCGCGGTCCCTTTGGATCGTGGCCACGTGGGAATGCGCCACCCAATGCGAGCGATGGATCTGGGAGCCGTCCGGCATGGACGCAGCGAGCTCAGCGACGGCCTGTCCGAAGGGGTAGAGGATCAGCGCGTTTCCATTCACCGTCTCGACCCGCAGGTAGTGGAGTTCGGCGGTCAGAGCGACAAGGTCGCGTCCCAGCGAACCCGGCACACGAGACCAGAACGGCGCCGCCGTTGCATCCGAGGCTAAGGCTGGCGCTGGCGCCTGGTCATCATGACGCAAGGGCGCCGGCTGGGCGCCCCCCCCCAACTCTTGCTGGGCTGGCTGCAGCCTGTGACCCGTCTCCCTGAGGGTCGGCAAACGAAGGTTGCGCGCGGCGTTCAGCCCGACCCAGATGAAAACTGCGGCGGGAGCGGTGTCTGCGAAGGCATTCAGGACCTGATGAGGCCAGGTCAGGTTCAGGTCGTCCGAGACCGCCGCCAAACCGAAGACCTCATCCAGCCCGGTTCCAATGGGCGCGAAGAGAGCGGTGCCGATCAGGCCCGCAAGCGTAATCTGAATCCAGGGGTTCAGGCGTCGCAAAGGCGGAACCCGCGAAAGAACCGACTGGCTGACCTGCATCAGGAAAAGCAGCCCGCCCGCATGGAGGAGCCAGAACAGAAACCGCTCAATCAGCCCGAGTGACCGGGAGGGCTCCGGGTCCAGAAGCGTGAAAAGCGTGACCAGACCCAGGCCTGCGAACAACAGAAAATAGGGCCAGGAAAGCGTCGCCTGACGGGGGTGGATTTCACCAAGGCTCATGCTGCGGTTTTGGTGTCTCTAACCGCCGAGGTCAAGCAATTCTGGGCCCGATTCGGCCGGTCTGGCGCCACTGGGCCGGCGGCCCCGACCCGACTGTCCGGACATCTCGATCCGGTCCTGACGCGAGGTCAGTCTTCCGCCGCCCTTGGCCGAAGACTATGCTTGGCCATGACAAGACATCGGACCGGCGCAGGGAGGCGTGCGAGGCCATGAATTTCGATTTCTCCGAGGACCAGAAGTTCCTCAAGAACGAGGCGAGGCGCTTCCTTGAGGCCAACTGCCCGACCAGCCGGGTGCGCAAGGTCCTGGACGATGCCTCGGCGACCTGGGATCCTGAGCTCTGGAAGGCCGTCGCCGGCCAGGGCTGGCTGGGCGCCGCCATTCCCGAGGAACACGGCGGTCTGGGCCTCGGCCGACTTGAGCTCTGCGTCATCGCCGAGGAACTGGGCCGGGCCGTCGCCCCCATCCCCTTCGCCTCCACCGTCTACATCCTGGCCGAGGCCGTCATGATGGCTGGGTCCGAGGCCCAGAAGGCCGCCGTCCTGCCGGGCATCGCCGCCGGCGACGTCATCGGCGCTCTGGCCACCTCCGAGGGCCCTGGCGCCCTCGCGGCCTCCGCCATCCGCACCACGGTCGAGGGCGGCCGTCTCTCCGGGACCAAGATCCCTGTCACCGACGGCGGTATCGCCACCCATGCCCTGGTCCTCGCCAAGGAAGGCGGCCAGCTGGGACTGTTCCTGGTCGACCTGTCGGTCGCCGGCGTGACCCGCGAAACCCTCTCCACCCTCGATCCCTCGCGGGATGCAGCGAAGCTGGTCTTCGACAAGGTCCCGGCCGAGCGCCTGGGCGGTGCGGGCGAGGGCCTGTCCCTGGTCGAGCAGGTCCTGGACCGGGCCGCGGTCCTCCTGGCCTTCGAGCAGACCGGCGGCGCCGACCGCGCCCTGGAGATGGCGAAGGAATACGCCCTGGAGCGCTTCGCCTTCGGGCGCACCATCGCCAGCTACCAGGCGATCAAGCACAAGCTGGCCGACATGTACGTGAAGAATGAGCTGGCCCGCTCCAACGCCTACTACGGGGCCTGGGCCCTCAACACCAACGCCCCGGAACTGCCGGTGGCCGCCAGCGCCGCCCGGATCGCGGCCTCCGAGGCCTACTGGTTCGGCTCCAAGGAGAACATCCAGACCCACGGCGGCATCGGCTTCACCTGGGCCGTGGACTGCCACCTGCACTATCGCCGCTCGCGCCAGCTCTCCCTGGTCGCCGGCGCCCCCCGGGTCTGGAAGGACCGTCTCGTCAGCCACCTCGAACGCCGCAACGCGGCCGCCTGAGAAGGACACCGATCATGGATTTCAACGATACGCCCGAAGAAGCCGCCTATCGCCAGAAGGTCCGGACCTGGCTGGAGGCCAACGCGCCCCGCACCCGCGACGCGAACGATGACGGGGAGGGCGGGGGCGACCTCGCCGCCGCCAAGGCCTGGCAGGCCAAGAAGGCCGCGGCCGGCTTCGCCTGCATCACCTGGCCCAAGGAGTGGGGCGGCCAGGGCGGCACGCCCATCGACAGCGTGATCTTCGGCGAGGAGGAGGCGCGCTATCCCATCCCCTCCAACCCGTTCCAGATCGGCCTGGGCATGTGCGTGCCCACGGTCATGAACTTCGCCGACCAGGCCACCAAGGACCGCTTCGGTCCTCCCGCCATCCGCGGCGAGGAGATCTGGTGCCAGCTCTTCTCCGAGCCCAGCAGCGGCTCCGACGTGGCGGCGGCCCGCACCCGCGCCGAGAAGGCGCCTGACGGGTCCGGCGACTGGATCATCAATGGCCAGAAGGTCTGGACCACCGGCGCCCAGTTCTCGGACTTCGGCATCGTCATCGTCCGTACCGACCCGAATCTGCCCAAGCATAAGGGCCTGACCATGTTCTGGGTCGACATGAAGGACCCCGGCGTCGAGGTCCGGCCGATCCACCAGATGTCCGGCGGATCAGGCTTCAACGAGGTCTTCTTCACCGACGTCCGGGTCAAGGACAGCCAGCGCCTCGGCGGCGTGGGCGACGGCTGGAAGGTTTCCCTGGTCACCCTGATGAACGAGCGCCTGGCCGTTGGCGGCGCCACCGGGGCGGGCTGGTCCCAGTTCCTCGAGGCGGCGCGCGACACCACCGGCTCCGACGGCGCCCCGCTGCTCCAGGAAAGCGCGGTCCGCGAGAAGCTGGCGGACTGGTATGTCCAGGCCGAGGGCCTTCGCCATGCCCGCAACCGGACCATGACCGCCCTGTCCAAGGGCCAGACCCCGGGACCGGAAAGCTCGATCGGCAAGATCGTCTCGGCCACCCTCATGCAGGACCTGGCCAACGAGGCGGTGGAGATGCTGGATCAGTACGGGATCATCAACGACCCGGACCTCGCCCCCCTGTCGGGCGGTTTCCACGGCTCATTGATGATGGCCCCGGGCCTGCGCATCGCCGGCGGCACCGACGAGATCCTGCGGAACATCATCGCCGAGCGCGTCCTGGGCCTGCCCGGCGATATCCGGCTCGACAAGGACGTCGCCTTCAAGGACGTGCCGACCGGGCGTTGAGCCCGAGAACCCGACGGGCCGTTCCGCCGGCGCCTCCGGGCGCTGGCGGGGCTCCCTGGCCTTTTCAGCCCCTGCGTCTCAGCTTGGGCTTCACATCTCCGTTGTCCGGTGGAAGCGACCTTCGCCGAAGGACGCATTGACAGTTCCTGCCCCAGGCAGAGAGTCCAAGGCCAGTCTGGGGGAGATTCCACCTATGAAGACCTTTGCCCGCACCGCCTCGCGTCTCGCCCTGGCGGTGGGCCTCATCGCCGCCGTACCCGCCGCCGCTTACGCCCAGGACGCCAAGGAGGCGCCCAGCTGGGACGTCGCCGCGCCTCCGGGAATGAAGGTGCGCTAGGTCCCGATCACGGTCGAGGAAGGCACATGGATGAACCTGGATGTCAGCCCCGACGGGCGGACCCTGGTCTTCGACCTCCTGGGTGACATCTACACCCTCCCCATCGCTGGCGGGACGCCGACGCGCATCTCAGAGGGCCTTCCCTACGAGACCCAGCCGCGCTTCTCCCCCGACGGCAAGCGGATCGCCTTCACCTCGGACCGGGGCGGCGGCGACAACATCTGGATCATGAACCGCGACGGAAGCGACAAGCGCCAGCTGACCCAGGAAAGCTTCCGCCTGATGAACCAGCCCAGCTGGAGCCCGGACGGCCAGTACATCGTCGCCAAGAAGCACTTCACCACCCAGCGCTCGCTCGGAACCGGCGAGGTCTGGATGTACCACGTCTCGGGCGGGGACGGGGTGCTGCTGGTCAAGCGCCCCAGCGAACAGCACCAGAAGGAACTGGGCGAGCCCATCTTCGCCCCCGATGGTCGCCACGTGTATTTCACGCTCAACACCACGCCGGGCCCGATCTTCGAGTACGCCCAGAACAGCCATACCCAGCTCTTCGCAATCGACCGCTACAACCTCGAAACCGGCAGGACCGAGCGGATGATCGGCGGGGAAGGCGGCGCCGTGCGCCCAACTCCTTCTCCCGATGGCAAGCTCATCGCCTATGTCCGCCGTGAGGCGACCCAGCCGCGGCTCTATGTCCGCAACCTGGCCACGGGCGAAGACCGCAAGGTCTTTGAGTCGCTCGACATGGATGTCCAGGAAACCTGGGCCGTGACGGGTGTCTATCCCAACCTGGCCTGGACCCCGGATTCGGCCAGCCTCGTGGTCTGGGCCGGCGGCAAGCTCAACCGGGTCGACCTGGCCTCGGGCCAGAGCGCGATCATTCCCTTCAGGATCGCCGATACGCGCGGCGTGATCGATCCGCCGCGGCCGCCTATCGCAGTGGCGCCCGACACCTTCGCGACACGCATGCCGCGCGGTGCGAATGTTTCGCCCGACGGCCGGTCCGTGGTGTTCGAAACCCTCGGCAAGCTCTGGATCAAGCCCATGGCGGGTGGAGAACCGCGACGCCTGACCCGTGACGAGGCGGCGATGGAGGCCTATCCCTCATGGTCGCCGGATGGCCGCAGGCTGGTCTATGTCCGCTGGACGGACGCCGGCCTGGGCGAGATCCGGACGATCGCCGCAGGTGGCGGAACGTCCACGGCGATCACCCCGGCCGGCCACTATGCGCGTCCGCGCTTCTCGCCCGATGGAAGGATCGTGGTCTTCGAGAAGGACCGCGGAGGCTATCTCTCAAGCCCTCGCGGCTCTGGCGAACCCGGCGTCTACCGGGTTGCGGCCACAGGCGGG
>CANGRP010000131.1 GCA_947456005.1 Caulobacteraceae bacterium | reverse complement strand
CTCCGCCGGGCCTTCGAGATCCCCGAGGGGGCCCGGGTGGCCATGGTCGAGGACATCGTCACCACGGGCCTGTCGTCCCGCGAGTGCGTCGAGGCGATCCGTAAGGCCGGCGGGAATGTCGTGGTCGCCGCCTGCATCGTCGACCGGTCTGGCGGCCGGGCCGACCCCGGCGCGCCGCTGGTCTCCCTGGCCCAGCTTGACGTGCCCGCCTATCCCTCAGACCAGCTGCCGCCCGAACTGGCGGCCATCCCCATCGAGGACCCGGGCAGCCGAAGGCTCTCCAAATGAGACGGCTTCGACTTGGGGTGAACATCGACCATGTGGCGACCCTTCGGAATGCCCGCGGGGTCGACTATCCAAGTCCGGTGCGCGCCGCCGAGCTTGCCATGTCCGCAGGTTGCGACGGGATCACCGCCCATCTGCGCGAGGATCGCCGGCATATCTCAGACGCTGATATCGAGGCCCTCACGGACATCACCCGCAAGCGGGGTGTACCGCTGAATTTCGAGATGGCGGTCACTGCCGAAATGGAAGCCATTGCGCTGCGGAACCTGCCGCATGCGGCCTGCCTGGTGCCGGAACGGCGGGAAGAAGTGACGACCGAGGGTGGCCTTGACCTTCTGGGCGGGTTCGACCGGATCGCCCCGGTGGTCCAGCGCCTGGCTGGCGAGGGCATCCGCGTCTCCTGCTTCATCGACGCCGATCCGGCCCAGGCCGCCGCCGCCCGGCGCGCCGGCGCCCAGGTGGTGGAGTTTCACACCGGCGCCTATTGCGATGCAGTGCGCGAGCGGTCGCTCGAGGCGCCAGCCTTGCTGGAGCGTTTGAAGATCGCCGCCTTTGAAGCGGAGCGCCTGGGCCTGGAGGTCCACGCAGGTCACGGCATCGACTTCGAGACGGTCAAACCGATCGCCGCCATTCCCCAGGTCGCAGAGTTGAACATCGGCCATTTCCTGGTGGGCGAGGCCGTCTTCATCGGTTTGGCGCAGGCCATTCACCGGATGCGGCTCCTGATGGATGAAGCCCGGTCAGAGGCCTCGGCGTGATCCTGGGGATCGGCTCGGACCTCAGCGACATTCGACGCATCCAGGCCAGCCTGGATCGCTTCGGCGACCGGTTCCGAAATCGCTGCTTCACCGAGATCGAGCGACGCCGCTCCGAGGCCAAGCCCGACGCCGCCGCAAGCTACGCCAAGCGCTTCGCCGCCAAGGAGGCCTGCGCCAAGGCCCTGGGTACGGGTCTCAGGCGCGGGGTCTTCTGGCGCGACATGGGGGTGGTGAACCTGCGCTCCGGCCAGCCGACCCTGTCCCTGACCGGCGGCGCGGCCGCCCGGCTGGCGGAGATGACGCCCGCCGGCCACAGGGCGATGATCCACCTGTCCATGACCGACGACCATCCCTACGCCCAGGCCTTCGTCATCATCGAGGCCCTGCCCGAAGCCTAGGCCTTGTCAAGTTTTCACCCACGGGCGGTCCGGTTTGCGGTATGTCCCGGCCGAACGTTCATCCGGATTCCCCATGACCGAGACGACCCTTCCGCCTCCGGGCGACCGCAACGAGACGATCGAGATCCTCAAGACCGTCGCGGTGGCCCTGCTGATCGCCTTGTTCCTGAGGGTGCTGCTTTTCCAGCCCTTCACTATTCCGTCGGCGTCGGAAGAGCCTAACCTCTACGAGGGCGACTACGTCATCGTCACCAAGTTCGACTATGGCTGGTCGCGCCACTCCTTCCCCTTCAGCCCGCCGCTGTTCGAGGGGCGGCTGCTGCCGCGGGCGCCCGAGCGGGGGGACATCATCGTCTTCAAGCTGCCCCGGGATGGCCGGACCGACTACATCAAGCGCCTTGTCGGCGTTCCCGGAGACCGGGTGCAGATGCGCCAGGGCCTCCTCTACCTGAACGGCCAGCCCGTGGAGCGACGGCAGACGGAACTGGTCACCGAGACCGGCGGCAGCGGGCTCGTGCGTCCGGTCGCCCGGGTCGAAGAAACCCTTCCGGGCGGTCGGCGCTACATGACCAATGACTTCGGGACCGACGGGGACCTGGATGACACGCCGGAAGTCATCGTCCCGCCGGGTCACTACTACTTCCTGGGCGACAACCGGGATAACTCCGCGGACAGCCGACTGCCCACAGAGATCGGCGTGGGCCTGGTCCCCGAGGAGAACCTGGTCGGCAAGGCCCGCCTGGTCCTTTTGTCCTGGTCGCCGGGCGCCTCCTTGTTCAAGCCCTGGACCTGGGTCCTGAACCTGCGGCCCAGCCGGTTTGGAAAGGTGCTGCACTGACCCGGCCCGACAGGCGCAAGGCGGCCGTGGAGGCCCTTGAGGCGCGGCTGGGCCACGTCTTTTCGGACCGCGAACTCCTGGAACGGGCCCTGACTCACGCCAGTGTCGGCAATGGCGGTTCGCCGGGTCGGGACAATGAGCGCCTGGAGTTCCTGGGCGACCGGGTCCTGAACCTGATGGCGGCCGAGCACCTGCTGGCCGCCTATCCCGCAGCCCGGGAGGGCGACCTGGCCCGACGGCTGAACCGCCTGGTCAATTCAGGAGCCTGCGCCGAGGTGGCGCGGGACGTGGGCCTCCCGGAGGCCCTGCGCCTGGACGCCAGCGCGACCAAGGTCGGCGCCCGAGACAGCGAGCGGGTCCTGGGCGATGCTTGCGAGGCCCTGATGGCGGCCCTCTACCTGGATGGCGGCGCGGAGGCGGCCCGGGCCTTCTTCCGCACCGGCTGGCGCGACCTCGCCGACGCCCTGGACCGGGAGCCCGACCGCGACCCCAAGACCCGCCTGCAGGAATGGGCCATGGGCCTGGGCCTGCCGCCGCCAGACTATGTGGTGGTGGGCGCAGAGGGCCCGCCCCACGATCCCCGTTTCACCATTGAGGCCCGCCTGCCGGGCCTGGTCCCGGCGACTGGCGCCGGTCGCTCCAAGCGCGAGGCCGAGAAGGCCGCCGCGGCCCTGTTCCTCGAAAGGGAGAAGATCCAGCCATGACCCGCGCCGGTTTCGCCGCCATCATCGGCGCGCCCAATGCGGGCAAGTCCACCCTCACCAATCGCCTGGTGGGCGCCAAGGTGTCCATCGTCACCCGCAAGGTGCAGACGACCCGCTTTCCTGTGCGGGGCGTCGCCCTGTCCGGCGAGAGCCAGATCGTTCTGGTGGACACCCCCGGGATCTTCACCCCGCGCAGACGGCTGGACCGGGCGATGGTCCGGTCGGCCTGGGGCGGGGCGGAGGAAGCCGACGCCGTGGTTCACCTGGTGGATGTCCAGGCGGAGCTGGCTCTGGACGCCGGCGAGGCCCGTGGCGCGGACCGCAAGGCCCATGAGGATGTCGAGACCATCATCGAGGGCCTGCGCGCCTCTGGCCGCAAGGCCATCCTGGCCCTGAACAAGATCGACGGGGTCAAGCGTGAGCGCCTCCTCGCCCTGTCCGCCCGTCTGTACGACACCGGGGTCTATTCCGAGGTCTTCATGATCTCGGCCGCCGATGGCTCGGGCGTCGACGACCTGCTGCAGAGGCTGGCGGAGCTCGTCCCGGAGGGCCCCTGGCTCTATCCCGCCGACCAGACGGCGGACCTGCCGGTGCGCCTCCTCGCCGCCGAGATCACCCGCGAGAAGGTCTACCTCCGGGTCCATGAGGAGCTGCCCTACGCCGCCGCCGTGGAGACCACCGCCTTCAGCGAGCGCAAGGACGGGTCGGTCCGCATCGAGCAGACCCTCTATGTTGAGCGTGAGAGCCAGCGCCCCATCGTCCTGGGCAAGAACGGCCAGACCCTGAAGTGGATCGGCCAGAAGGCGCGCGAGGAACTGACCGAATTGCTGGACCGCCCGGTCCATCTGTTCCTGACCGTCAAGGTCGACGAACGCTGGGCCGACCGTCGGGAGTTCTACGGCGACGTCGGCCTCGACTTCGAGGCCTGAGGGGGTGGAGTTCGAGGACGACGCCTTCGTCCTGTCGGCCCGGGCGCATGGTGAGAACGGGGCCATCGCCGAGCTCCTGACCCGCGGCCACGGCCGCTATCCGGCCTTCGTGGCCGGCGGCGGCTCCCGGCGGATCCGGCCCCTGCTGCAGCCAGGCAGCCGCGTCACCGCCCGTTTCCGGGCCCGGACCAGCGAGCAGCTGGGCTCGGCGGCCCTGGAATCGTCCGGCGCAGGACCCTCGGACCTGTTCGATGACCCCCTGGCCCTGGCGGGGCTCGGCTCCGCCGCCGCCGTGGCCGCCGGGGTCCTGCCCGAGCGCGAACCGCAGCCCGGCGCCTTCGCCGCCTTCGAGGCCCTGTCGGGCGCGCTTCGGCACGAGGAGATCTGGCCCGCCGTCTACATCCGTTTCGAGGCCGGCGTCCTCCAGTCCCTGGGCTTTGGACTGGACCTGTCCCGGTGCGCCGCGACGGGCGCGGTCGACGACCTGGTCTGGGTGTCACCCCGGACGGGGAGGGCGGTGAGCCGGGCCGCTGGCGAGCCCTACAAGGACCGGCTCCTGCGCCTGCCGCCCTTCCTCTTGTCCGCCCAGGGGGGGCTCTCGCCCGGCGATGTTGGCGATGGCCTGGCGCTGACCGGCCACTTCCTGGACCGGTGCCTGTTCTCGGCGCTGAACCGTCCGCTTCCGGCCGCACGGGTCTGGCTTGTGGACAAGCTGACCGAGGCGGGCCGGCTCTGATCGGGCGGGATGACGCCGGGGTCCGCCGGCCCTAAGCAGGGGCGGGCGGCGCCGCCGCCGATTCGCCGCCGATCGCCAGATGACCGACACCCTTGCTCCGCCCCCCGAGGGCGACCGCACCATTGATGAGCCGCTGAGCGAGGCCCTGTCGCGGCGGTATCTCGCCTACGCCCTGTCGACCATCACGGGCCGCGCCCTGCCGGATGTCCGCGACGGCCTGAAGCCTGTCCACCGGCGCCTCCTCTACGCCATGCGCCAGCTCCGGCTGGACCCGACCTCGACGGCCAAGAAGTGCGCCCGGGTCGTCGGCGACGTCATCGGCAAGTATCACCCGCACGGCGACTCCGCGGTCTATGAGGCCCTGGTCCGCCTGGCCCAGGACTTCGCCCAGCGATATCCCCTGGTCGACGGGCAGGGGAACTTCGGCAACATCGACGGCGATAACGCCGCGGCCATGCGCTACACCGAGTGCCGGCTGACCCTGGCCGCCCAGCTGCTGCTGGAGGGCATAGACGAGGACGCCGTCGACTTCCGCGCCACCTACGACGGCGAGGAGGAAGCGCCGGTCGTCCTCCCGGCCGGCTTCCCGAACCTCCTGGCCAATGGCTCCAGCGGCATCGCCGTGGGCATGGCGACGTCCATTCCGCCGCACAATGTCTCCGAGCTGATCGAGGCCTGCCTGCGCCTTCTGGAACAGCCGGACATCACGACGGCCGAACTCCTGGCCCTGGCGCCGGGGCCCGACTTCCCGACCGGGGGCGTCATCGTGGAGTCGCAGGCGAGCCTGCTCGAGGCCTACGAGACCGGTAGGGGTGGGGTGCGGGTGCGGGCCCGCTGGATCCGCGAGGATCTGGGTCGGGGCCTGTGGCGCATTATCGTCACCGAGATTCCCTATCAGGTGAAGAAGGCCGACCTGGTCGAGCAGCTCGCCGATCTGATCGAGACCAAGAAGGCGCCCCTGCTGGGCGATGTGATGGACGAGAGCGCCGAGGACGTCCGTCTCGTGCTGGAGCCCAAGTCCCGGAACGTGGAGCCCGAGGTCCTGATGGAGAGCCTCTTCAGGCTGTCCGCCCTGGAGGCCCGGATCCCGGTCAACATGAACGTCATCGACGCCCGGGGCGCTCCCGGCGTCATGGGGCTGAAGGGGCTGCTCAGGGCCTTCCTTGACCACCGGCGTGAGGTGGTGGTCCGCCGGGCCCGGCACCGGCTCGCGCGCATTGAGTCCCGACTGCACATCCTGGACGGCCTGATCATCGCCTTCCTGAACCTCGACGAGGTGATCCGGATCGTCCGCCAGGAGGACGAGCCCAAGGCGAAGCTGATCGAGGCCTTTGACCTGTCCGACCTGCAGGCCGAGGCCATTTTGAACACCCGCCTGCGCCAACTGGCCCGGCTGGAGGAGATGGAGCTCCGGCGCGAGCACGCCGACCTCGCCGAGGAGCGGGACGGTCTGAACGCCTTGCTGGGCTCCGACCGCGCCCAGTGGAAGCTGGTCGGGGTGGGCCTGCGGGACGTCCGCGACCTGCTGGAGAAGGACGGCGCCCTGACGCGCCGGCGCTCGACCTTCGAGGTCGCGCCAACCGTTGACGCCGACGCCGCCCTGGAGGCCCTGGTGGTGCGCGAGCCCATCACCGTCATCCTCTCCGAGCGCGGCTGGATCCGGTCCGTGAAGGGCCGCGTCGAGGACCCCTCCGAGGTCAAGTACAAGGAGGGCGACGCTCAGGGCTTCATCGTTCCCGCCGAGACCACCGACAAGCTGCTGCTGTTCGCCTCGGACGGCCGGTTCTTCACCCTGGCCTGCGACAAGTTGCCGGGCGGGCGTGGGCACGGCGAGCCCGTCCGCCTCATGCTGGAGCTGGATGACAGGACCGAGATCGTTGCAGTCTTCCCGCACCGCCCCGGGGCCAAGCGTTTCGTCGCCTCCAAGGAGGGCTACGGATTCCTGCTGCCCGAGGCCGAGGCGGTGGCCATGCGCAAGGCGGGCAAGCAGGTGCTGACCGTCGGCAAGGGCGGGGCCGCCTTCGCCCTGCCGGTGGAGGGCGACCAGGTCGCCGTGGTCGGCGACAACGGAAAGATCCTGGTCTTCCCCCTCGAGGAGCTGCCGGAAATGCCCCGCGGCAAGGGCGTCAAGCTCCAGGCCTATCGTGAGGGCGGCCTGAGGGACGCCCTCGTCTTCCGGGCGGAGGAGGGCGCCGCCTGGATCGATGCCGCAGGCCGGACCCGCGCCTGGACCGACTGGCGCGACTGGGCCGGTCGCCGGGCGGGCGCAGGGCGATTGGCCCCACGTGGATTCCCTGCCAGCCGCCGCTTTCGCCCGGGCTGAGGACGGAGACTCAAATCGCGCCTTTGCGGCGGCCCTGCCGCGCGGCTAGAGCGTTTCCTGATCTGATTGAATCGTTGGGGATTCCCATGAGGAGCGGTTTCTGATTCACCCTTTCGACCGGGTATGGAGGCCGGGAGGGATGAGCAAGGTGCTGTCGATGGACCTGCGGGAG
>CANGRP010000130.1 GCA_947456005.1 Caulobacteraceae bacterium | reverse complement strand
GGGCCTTGAGCAGAACCTTCAGGAGCTCGACGACGGCGCCGGCGGCCGGGTTGTGCGGGGAGCGTGTCTTCTCGATGACCGGCGCAGACCCCTCAGGGTCGCGGAGGGCCTCGCGGATCGTCTCAATCAGTTCAGGACCGAAACGGGAGCCTGAGAACCCCTTGGGGACCGAGCGCAGCCGGTCCATCTGACCGGCGTCGGTGGGCGCCTGGCTGGCCAGTTCGTCGATGGCGTCGTCCTTGAGTATCCGACTGCGGGGCTGGTCGCGGAGCTGGGCGGTGCGCTCACGCCACTCGGCCACGGCCCGGTAGACGCGCAGATAGCGTGCGGTCTGCTTGCGCGGCTTAAGGCGTCGCCAGGCGTTGGCGGGGGACACGTCGTAGAGGGCCGGATCGCAGAGCGAGGTCATCTCGTCTGACACCCAGGCCAGTCGCCCCTCCGTTTCAAGACGGGTGCGAAGGCGCGGATAGAGGGCCGCAAGGTGGGTCACGTCGGCCAGGGCGTAGGTCAGCTGATTGTCGGTCAGGGGACGCCGCGCCCAGTCGGTGAAGCGGCTGGACTTGTCGAGCTCGATCTTCAGCATGTTCCGGACCAGGGCGTCATAGGCGATCTGCTCGCCATATCCCGCCGCCATTGCAGCCACCTGGGTGTCGAAAAGAGATGCTGGCATCGCATTGAGAATATTGAAGATCTCAACGTCCTGCCGGGCGGCGTGGAAGACCTTCACGATGGAGGCGTCGCGTAGGATCTCCAGGAAGGGCTCCAGGTCGATCCCCTCCGCCAGGGGGTCGATGACCGCCTCGGCGTCCGGCGTCGCCGCCTGGATCAGGCAGAGCTTGGGCCAGTAGGTGGTTTCACGCATGAACTCGGTGTCTACGGCGATGAAGGGCTGACCCCGGACTTTCGCGCAGAAAGTCTCAAGCTCGGCGGTGGTCGTGATGGGGGTCATGAGCTAGCTATACGCCGTCGCGGGGCCGAGTCTGCAAGCCCGGCGGGCGATTTTGTCGAAAGGTCCGGTCATGAGCGAGCGTCCGAACGGTCTCACCTACGCCCAGGCGGGCGTGGACATCGACGCCGGCGCCGCCCTGGTGGACCGGATCAAGCCCCTGGCGAAGGCCACCCGCCGCCCGGGTGCGGACGGTTCCCTGGGCGGGTTCGGGGCCCTCTTCGACCTGAGGGCCGCCGGATTCACCGACCCCCTCCTGGTGTCGACCACAGACGGCGTCGGCACCAAGCTGAAGATCGCCATCGACACCGGACAGCACGACACGGTCGGGATCGACCTGGTGGCCATGTGCGTCAACGACCTGCTGGCCCAGGGCGCCGAACCCCTGATCTTCCTCGACTATTTTGCGACCGGGAAGCTGGACGTGGAGGCTGCGGCGCGGGTCGTCGCCGGCATCGCCGAGGGCTGCCGGCAGGCCGGGTGCGCCCTGGCGGGCGGCGAGACAGCCGAGATGCCGGGCATGTACGCAGCGGGGGATTACGACCTGGCGGGCTTCTCCCTCGGAGCGGTGGAGCGCGGGGCGGTCCTGCCCCGGCTGGACGACCAGAAGGCCGGCGACGTGATCATCGGCCTGGCCTCCTCCGGACCCCATTCCAACGGCTATTCCCTGATCCGCCGGATCGTCGAGCGGAGCGGCCTGGAGTGGAGCGCCGCCTCCCCCTTCTCGGATGACGAGACCCTGGCCTCGGCCCTCCTTCGCCCGACCCGGATCTATGTCCGCCAGGTCCTGCCGCAGATCCGGGCGGGCCGGATCAGCGCCTGCGCCCACATCACTGGCGGCGGACTGATCGAAAACCCGCCCCGGGTGATCGCCGAGGGTCTGACAGCCCGGTTCGACTGGAACGCCTGGGCCCCTCCCCCGGTCTTCGGCTGGCTTCAGGAGGTGGGCGGCGTGGCTGACGCCGAGATGCGCCGCACCTTCAACTGCGGCGTCGGCCTGATCCTGACTGTCCGTCCAGATGACGCGGGTGAGGTCCTGGCCGGCCTGGTCGAAGCCGGCGAGGCCGCCTTCGTTTGCGGCGAACTGGCCGCCGCCTGACGCTCAGACGCCCCGGAAGACCGCAGGCCGCTTCTGGTTGAAGGCCGCCACGCCCTCGCGCCGGTCCTCGGTGGTGAAGAGCCGGTTGTACTCCGCCAGCTCCAGATCCATCGCCTCGTCCAGGGGCAGCACCGCGCCGGTCCGAACGATCGCCTTCACCGCCCGGATCGACAGGGGCGCCTTGGAGGCGATCAGGACGGCCCGCGCCACCAGGTCGGCGACCAGGCTCTCGTTCGGGCGGACGGCGTTGACGAGGCCGATGGACAGGGCCTCCGCCGCATCGACGGGCAGGCCGCTCATCAGCATCTCCGAGGCCCGGCGCTCGCCGACGGCGCGCGTGAGCAGCTGCGTCCCGCCGAGGCCCGGGATGATCCCCAGCCCGGCTTCGGGCAGGCCCATACGGGCGCTCTCGCCCGCCCAGGCGAAGTCACAGGCCAGGGCCATCTCCGCGCCGCCGCCCATCGCCGCACCGTTGACGGCGGCGAGGACGGGGAAGGGACAGGCCAGCTGGGCGCGGATCATGTCCTCGAACAGGCGATGCTGTTCGGCCCAGGCCGCGTCGGTCATGCCGTCGCGTTCCTTCAGGTCGGCGCCGGCGCAGAAGAAGCGCCCCTCGCCGGTCAGGACCGCAGCGCGGACCGAGGTGTCCGAGGCGAGGCGGGTCCAGAGGTCCAGGAGATCCCGTCCCATGCCGGTCGACAGGGCGTTGGCGGCCTCGGGGCGGTTCAGGGTGACCTGCACCACCCCGGGCGCGGCCTCCTGCACCCGGATCGTCGCATAATCGCTCATCTGCCCTCCGGTCCGGCGACCACGCCGTCGTCATGAAGCTTGCCGATCTGCGCCGACGAGAGGCCCAGCACGGTGGCGAGGACCTCGTCGGTATGCTGCCCCAGCCGGGCGGCCGGGCGTGCCGGCTGGCGCTCATCCTGCGGCACGGTGCCGGCGAAGCCCGCGGCGGGATAGGTCTCGCCCGACGGATGGGTCAGGGTCGAGAAGACGGGGTTGCCGGCGAAGAGTCGGGGGTCCTTCGCCGCCTGGGACAGGGTCTGGTAGGGGCCCCAGCAGACGCCAAGGCGCTCGAACTCCGGCGTCAGCTCAGCGAGCCTGTGGCGGGCCATAGCCGCGTCGAAGATCGGGACCAGCCGGTCCCGGTGGGTGAAGCGCAGTCCTTCATCTCGGGCGAAGTCGACGCCGAGCTCGGCCTCCAGCGCCTTCACCGCCTCGACAATGCCCAGAAGCGGCTGGATGCCCGACCACTGGCGCGGCGTAATCGCCACCAGCATGATCCGCACGCCATCGGCGGTGGTGAAGTCACGGCCAAAGGCGCCGAAGATGTCATTGCCCACCCGCGGCCGGTCACCCTCGCCCAGGGTGGCTTCGGCCAGCATGCCCAGATTGGCCAGGCTGGCGGCGGCGATGTCGGACAGGGGCAGGCGCACCTCCCGCCCCTTCCCGTCCCGGCCCCGCGCCATCAGGGCCGAGACCAGGGAGAAGGCCGCATAGCCACCCGTCAGGAGATCCCAGGCCGGCAGAATGTGGTTCACAGGGCGCGGATCATCGGCATGGCCCGTGAAGAGCGGCACGCCGACCGCGCTGTTGATCGTATAGTCGACGCCGGGGCGACCATCGGCCCAGCCCATCACCCGCACGCAGACCAGATCGGCGCGCAGGGCGGACAGGGCCTCGTAGGACAGGAAGCCTTCGACCGGGAAGTTGGTGACGAACGCCCCGCCGTTGTCGCCCGGCGCTGTCGCCAGCTCCTGGGCCAGGCGCCGGCCCTCGGGCCGTGACAGGTCGATGGCGATGGACTTCTTCGACTTGTTCAGCCCCTCCCAGTAGAAGCTGTCGCCGCTCCGGCTCAGGGGCCAGCGGTTGAAGTCCGGCCCGCCGCCGATGTTGTCGAGGCGGATGACCTCGGCGCCCAGCTGGGCGAGATAGAGGCCGCAGGTCGGACCGGCCACGAAGGCCGAGCCCTCGACGACGCGCAGGCCCTTCAGGAGATCGTACATCAGAAGCTCTTGGGCAGGCCCAGCACGTGGTTGCCCACATGGCTGAGGATCAGGTTGGTGGAGATCGGGGCCACCTGGTAGAGGCGGGTCTCCCGGAACTTGCGCTCGATGTCGTACTCCTCGGCGAAACCGAAGCCGCCATGGACCTGGAGGCAGGTGTCGGCGGCGAACCAGGACGCCTCGGAGGCCAGCATCTTGGACATGTTGGCCTCGGTCCCGCAGGGCTGGCCATCATCGAAAAGGTCGGCGGCGTGCCGCACCATCAGGTCAGCGGCGCTGGTCTGCACATGGGCCCGGGCGATGGGGAACTGGACGCCCTGGTTCTGGCCGATGGGCCGACCGAACACCTCGCGCTCACGGGCGTAGGCGCTGGCCCGGTCGATGAAGAAGCGGGCGTCACCGATGCATTCTGCGGCGATCAGGATCCGCTCGGCGTTCATGCCGTCGAGGATGTAGCGGAAGCCCTGCCCTTCCGTGCCGATCAGGTTCTCCACCGGCACCCGAAGGTCATCGAAGAACAGCTCGGTGGTGGCGTGGTTCAGCATGGTCCGGATCGGCCGGATGGTCAGGCCGTTGCCGACCGCCTCGCGCATGTCGACCAGAAGGACGCTCATGCCATCGCTGGGCCGGGCGGCCTCTTCCCTCGCGGTCGTGCGGCAGAGGAGGACCATCAGGTCCGAGTGTTCCGCGCGGCTGATCCAGATCTTCTGGCCGCGGACGACATAGTGGTCGCCGTCGCGCCGGGCGAAGGTGGTGATGCGGGTGGTGTCCGTTCCCGCGCCGGGCTCGGTGACGCCGAACGCCTGGAGGCGCAGCTCGCCCGAGGCGATCTTGGGCAGGTAGGCCTGCTTCTGCGCCTCGCTGCCGTGCTTGAGCAGTGTGCCCATGGTGTACATCTGGGCGTGGCTCGCGCCGCCATTGCACCCTGAGCGGTGGACTTCCTCGAGGACGGCGATGGCCGCCCCGAGGCCCAGGCCCGAGCCGCCGTAGGCTTCAGGGATCAGGACGGAGAGAAAGCCGGATTCGGTCAGCGCCCGGACGAACTCCGCGGGGTAGGCGCGCTCCCGGTCCTTTTCGCGCCAGTACTCGCCGGGAAAGCCGGCGCAGAGGCGGCGAACCGCCTCTCGGATCTCAGGAAAGGTCTCGGCGTTCGACACGGCGCGTCCCCTGCGGATGAACGCCGCCGTGCTACCTTACCCGGACGGTCAGGCAAAGGGGGCGGCGAACCGCCCCCGCCATCCCGGACCTTCGTCAGCCGACGATGTCGGCCTCGCTGAAGAACTGGGCGATCTCGATCGCGGCGTTCTCAAGGCTGTCCGAGCCATGCACCGAGTTCTCGCCGACGTTCAGGGCGAAGAGCTTGCGGATCGTGCCCTCGGCGGCCTGCTCGGGGTTGGTGGCGCCCATCACTTCGCGGTAGCGGGCCACGGCGTTCTCGCCCTCCAGGACCTGCACGACGACGGGGGCGGAGGTCATGGTCTCGACCAGTTCGCCGTAGAAGGGACGCTCCTTGTGGACCGCGTAGAAGCGACCGGCCTGGGCCGGGGTCATGTGGATGCGGCGCTGGGCGATGATGCGCAGGCCCGCGTCCTCGATCACGGCGTTGATCTTGCCGGTCAGGTTCCGCTTGGTGGCGTCCGGCTTGATGATCGAGAAGGTGCGTTGGGTCATGTGAGCCTGTCTTCAGGTGTGGAACTGTCGGCCCGCCGGGCCGGAAGGGTGCGGGCTTATAGCCGCACCCTCGCCGCTCGCCAACACCGGGCGGGAAGGACCTGGCGACGCCGGGGCCAGGCTCTGTTAGAGACCGCGCCGTCATGCTGCAGATCCGCGACCTTACCCACGACGCCTGGGGACGACGTTTCCTCGACCGGGCCAGCGTCAGCCTTCCGCCTGGCTCCAAGGTCGGGCTGGTGGGTCGGAACGGCGTGGGCAAGTCCACCCTGTTCGGGCTGATCCGCGACCAGGCCCGGTCGGGTGACGGTGAGATCAGCCTGCCCCGGGGCGCGCGTCTGGCCGCGGTCGACCAGGAACACCCCGCCACACCCGTCTCGCTGATCGACACCATCCTGGCGGCGGATGAGGAGCGGGCGAGCCTCATGGCCCGCCTGGAGACCGCGCCGCCTGAGGAGATCGGCGACATCTACGGCCGCCTGGCCGAGATTGGCGCCGACCGGGCGCCGTCACGGGCTGCGGAAATCCTGTCAGGCCTGGGATTCACCCCAGGGGACCTGGCCCGACCGATGGCGGAGTTCTCCGGCGGATGGCGGATGCGCGTGGCCCTGGCGGCCGCCCTCTTCGCAGAGCCGGACATCCTCCTGCTGGACGAGCCGACCAACTACCTCGACCTCGAGGGCGCCCTCTGGCTCGAATCCCGGCTCCGGAAGTACCCGCACACGGCCCTGATCATCAGCCACGACCGGGATATCCTGAACCGGTCGGTGGACCACATCCTGCACATGCACGACGCCCGCCTGGAGCTGTACCCGGGCGGCTACGACGACTTCGAACGCCAGAGGGAGGAGCGGGCGCGGGTCGAGGACGCCATGCGCCAGAAGGTCGAGGCCCAGCGGGCGCACCTGCAGTCCTTCGTCGACCGGTTCCGGGCCAAGGCCAGCAAGGCGGTGCAGGCCCAGTCGCGCCTGAAGATGATCTCCCGCCTGCCGCCGGTGTCCGCCGCCGCCCGGGAGCACACCGCCCCCTTTCTCCTGCCCTCTCCGGAAAAGCCCCTCGCCCCGCCCCTCCTGCGCATGGAGGACGCCTCTGTGGGCTACACGCCCGGACAGCCGGTGCTGAGGGGCCTGAACCTGCGCCTCGACCTCGATGACCGGATCGGCCTCCTCGGCGTCAACGGCGCCGGCAAGTCGACATTCGCCCGCCTGGTGGCCGGCGACCTGGCCTCGCAGGGCGGAGAGGTCTGGCGCGACCGTAGGCTCAAGGTCGGATGGTTCCACCAGCACCAGATCGAGGCCCTGGACCCGGAAGAGACTCCCCTCGACATCCTGCGCCGCCGCCTGCCCGAGGCCAGCGAGGCCTCGCGCCGCAGCCGCCTCGCCCAATGGGGCCTTGGCGTGGACAAGGTCGAGACGACCGCCGCCAACCTCTCCGGCGGCGAACGGGCGCGACTGCTGCTGAACCTGGTGGCGATGGAGGCCCCCCACCTCCTGATCCTCGACGAGCCCACCAACCACCTCGACATCGACAGCCGCCGGGCCCTTCTGGACGCCCTGAACGATTATGAGGGGGCGGTGATCCTGATCACCCACGACCGCTCGCTGATGGAACTGGTGGCAGACCGGCTCTGGCTGGCCGAGGACGGTTCGGTCCGTCCCTTCGACGGCGACGTGGAGGCCTATGCCCGACGGGTCGTCGAGCGGGCCCGGCAGGCGGCCCGGGAGGCGGACTCCCGCCCAGC
>CANGRP010000129.1 GCA_947456005.1 Caulobacteraceae bacterium | reverse complement strand
TCCCAGTAGCTTCCGGGATCGGTGTCGAGGGCCCGGTGGGCGGCCGCGATCGCGCCCGACGGCGCCCCCGTGGAGGGTTGTCCGAACTCCATATGGATGATGCGCGCACCCTCCGCTTCCAGCCTGCGGGCCAGGACGCTGAGACCAATGGCGTAGAAGGGATCGATCGGCGGAAGCGCAGAGGCCTCAGTCGTCACGGTGGACCCGCTCGCGGCGCTCGTGACGCTCCTGGGCCTCGAGGCTGAGCGTGGCGATCGGTCGGGCGTCCAGGCGCGCCAGTCCGATCGGCTCTCCGGTCTCCTCGCAATATCCATAGGAGCCGTCATCAATACGACGGAGCGCTTCCTCGATCTTCGAGATCAGCTTGCGCTGACGGTCGCGGGTCCTGAGTTCCAGAGCCCGGTCGGTCTCGGATGTCGCCCGGTCGGCGAGGTCGGGATGGTTCTCTGTTTCCGCCTGGAGGTGGGCGACGGTCTCCCGGGATTCGCGGAGAATGTCGTCTTTCCAAGACTGGAGCTTGCGACGGAAATACTCAAGATGGCGCTCGTTCATGAAGTCTTCGTCCTCTGAAGGACGATACCCCGGATCACCGGCCAAGACGTCGGCCTTGGACATTGACACCTCACCCCCCCGGAGCGCGAAGCCCTGAACGACGCGGGCTTATAGCAAACCCGATTGGGCGTGCAACGTTCAACAACGGATGATCAGGAGGCGAGCCCGCGAACCTCGAGTTTCGCGAGCTCCACCGCAGCCCGGGTCTCGATCTCATCGAGGACGCTCTCCAGCGCCGGGTCCCCGGTGGCCTCCCGCTGCTCCGCCAGCGTCGTCGACAGGGCCCGGATCTGGGCCGGAGTGAGGGCTCCATCGATGAGGGCCACCTTGAGGTCATCCAGGACGTCCAGAAGGCGCCCCGCCCTGCGCATTGAGCGTCGCCGGCCTTCGAGCGGTCCGCCCACATCCTGGAGCGCCAGAAGGGCGTCGACACCCATGACCCCGCCCAGTCCGGCCGTCGGTGCGGCCGGAGCGGCCCTGTCCGAGGCGCCAAGCTGAGGCAGGCTGAATCCAGCGCCCGCGCTCCCCGCCCGCCGGGCGGATGGTGCGCCGCCGGACACGCCGTTTGGTCCTGTCACCTTCATGTGGCGACCATACATCGTCGGGGCTTGAGGTATGGTTAATACCGGGCAATTTCTGCACTAGGCGCCAACGAAGCCAGGGGCTGCGCCACACCAGCATTGACTCATTTAAGTTTTTTCCCGGCCCGGACTGGCATGACCCTCGCAGGGCGGAGGCGAGTTCCATTGTCCGGAAGGCGACCTCATGTTCCGACGCAGTCGCGCAATCTGCCTGGCCCTGGCCAGCGCCCTCCTCCTGGCCACGGCAGGGGGGGAAGCCCAGGCTCGCTCCCGGATCAAGGACATTGTCGAGTTCGAGGGCGTCCGCGACAACATGCTGGTGGGCTACGGCCTGGTTGTCGGCCTGAACGGCACGGGCGACTCGCTCAGGAACGCCCCCTTCACCCGCCAGAGCCTCGAGGCCATGCTCGAGCGGCTCGGGGTCAACATCCGCGAGACCAATCTCAACACCAAGAATGTTGCAGCCGTCATGGTGACGGCGCGGCTCCCACCCTTCACCACCGCTGGCGCGCCCATCGACGCGACGGTCTCGGCCATGGGCGACGCCAAGAGCCTCCTGGGCGGTACGCTTCTGGTCACGCCCCTCATGGGCGCCAATGGCGAAGCCTATGCGGTCGCCCAGGGCACCGTGCAGACCGGCTCGGTCTCTGCCGGCGGCGCCTCAGGCAGCTCGGTGACCAAGGGCGTGCCGACGGCGGGACGGATTGCCGGCGGCGCCATCGTCGAGCGTGAACTGGGCTTCCAGCTGGCCTCCATGCCGCAGATGCGGATGGCCCTGCGCAATCCCGACTTCACGACGGCCCGGCGGGTCGCCGAGGCGATCAACAGCGTCTATCCGGGCGCGGCCTTCGTCGAGAACCCCACCATCATCACCATGCGGCCGCCGGTCGGGGTGAACATGGTCGCCATGATCTCTCGCATCGAGAACCTTCCGGTCGATACGGACGAGCCCGCCAAGGTGGTGATCGACGAGGTCGCCGGCGTCATCGTCATGGGCGACAATGTGCGCATCTCAACCGTGGCCATCGCCCAGGGCAACCTGACCATCCGGGTGCAGGAGACTCCGGCGGTCAGCCAGCCCAACGCCTTCGCCCAAGGCCAGACCACGGTCACGCCCCAGTCCACCGTGGACGTGGAGGAAGAGAAGGGGCGGCAGCTCGTCCTGCTGAGGAACGGCGCCTCACTGTCCAGTCTCGTCGCCGGGCTCAACACACTCGGGGTGACGCCGCGGGACATGATTTCCATCCTGCAGGCCATCAAGGCCGCAGGCGCTCTCCAGGCCGACATCGAGGTGATGTGATGACCAGCGCCGTAACGCCCGGGGTCGTCCCCTCTCCCCTGGCCACCCCTGCCGAGACGGTCCAGAGGCGCCGTATCGCCGAAGCCGCCCAGAACTTCGAGACCTCCTTCCTGTCGGTCATGATCGGACAGATGTTCACGGGTCTCGACACGAATGGGGCCTTCTCAGGTGGATCCGGGGAGGCGGCCTTCCGGTCCTTCCTCACAGACGCCGTGGCCCGGCAGATCACACAGTCTGGCGGCGTCGGGCTGTCCGCCCCTGTCCAGGCGGAAATGCTCAAGCTTCAGGGGCTCAGCTAGGAGAATGACCATGGCCTTGTCTGCAGACACCGCCGGCGAACGCGTCAACCAGATGATCGCCCTGACGGAACGACTCACCGAACTGATCGCAGCGGAGGCTCAGGCCTTCGAGTCCAACCGACCACAGGACGCCGCGGCGCTGGTTGACGAGACCTCTCGCCTCGCGAACATCTACCGCCACGAGTCCGCGAGGATCCGCTCCGACCCGGACCTGATCGCCCCCGCCGCCCCTGAGGATCGTACCCGGCTGGTCCGGGCCACCGAGGCGTTTGATGCGGTCCTTGCGCGGCAGGGACGCGCCCTGGAGGCGGCTCGGGCGGTTACCGAGGGCCTCGTCCAGGCCATCGCCAACGAGGTGGCGGCCCAGCGCTCCCGCGGGGTCGGCTACGGCCCTGGCGCCCAGGCGCATGTGATGAACCTGGCCACCTCGATCACCCTCAACCAGAGAGCCTGACAGGGACGGGAGCCCCGTCCAGGGGACTTGGCCTTCGCGGCGGCTGCAGGCAGGGTGAGCTTCCACCGGGAGTTTGAACCTTGCGCCTCCAGCCTCGCCTCCGCGCCACCGCCTGCATTTCAGCGCTTCTCTGCCTCGCCCCGCCGGTCCTCGCCCAGGCCGCGCCACTTGATCCCCGGCGGGCCCATCAGGCGGCGGTGGTGCTGGACACCCACTTCGACACCCCAGCCAATTTCAGCCGCCCCGGCTGGAGCATTCTGGACCGGCACGACACCCTGCTGGACGACAGCCAGGTGGACCTGCCACGGATGATCCAAGGCGGTGTCGACGGCGGCTTCTTCGTGATCTTCACGCCCCAGGGGCCGCGGGGCGCGGAGGGCAACGCCGCGGCGCGGGATCATGCGCTCTTCAGGACCTCTGAAATCCGGGAGATGGTCGCAAAGCATGGCGAGCACTTCGCCCTTGCCCTGACCGCCGACGACGCCTCCCGAATCCTCGCCGCGAAGAAGCGCTTTGTCTTCATGAGCATGGAGAACGGATCCCCCGTGGCGGGCGACCTGTCGCTGATGAAGACCTTCTATGACCTCGGCGTGCGAATGATCGGCCCGGTCCATTTCCGGAACAGCGACCTTGCGGACTCCTCGACCGAAGCGCCGGTCTGGAGCGGCCTGTCCCCGGCGGGGCGCAGCTTCGTGGCGGAGGCGAACCGACTGGGCATGGTGATTGACGCCAGTCACGCCAGTGACACGGCCCTCGACCAGTTGATCGCCCTGTCGCAAGCGCCGATCATCCTGTCGCACTCGGGCTGCAAGGATGTCTTTGACCATCCCCGTAATGTGGACGACGCCCGACTGAAGGCCATGGCCGCGAAGGGCGGCGTGATCCAGATCAACGCCTTCTCGGCCTACATGGTCCCGACCCTGCGGATTCCCGAGCGGGAGGCCGCGCTGGCGGAGCTTGCGAGGTCCCTCGGGATCTCGGGGCGCGAGATGACGCCGGCCCAGAGGCGGGCCTTCGTCGAGGGCCGAAAGCCGATAGACGCCCGCTGGCCCCTCCCCCGCGCCAACATGGATGACTTCATGAAGCACATGCTGCATGCCCTCGCCCTGGTCGGACCCGACCATGTGGGCGTCTCGGGCGACTTCGACGGGGGCGGCGGGATCGAGGGCCTGGAGGATGTGACCGGCTTTCCCGAGATCACCCGACGCCTGATCGCCGCCGGCTATGGCCAGGCCGACATCAACAAGATCTGGGGCGGCAACGCCCTGCGGGTCCTGAGGGAGGCCGAGGCCGTCCGGGACCGCCTGAAAACCGGAAAGGCTGACTGATGACCTACGAACACCTGGACGTCCGTATCGAGGACCAGGTCGCCTGGGCGACGATGAACCGCCCCGACCGCCTGAACGCGCTCAATCCGCGCCTTGTCGAGGAGCTGAGAGACTTCTTCACCGGCCTCTACTGGCGGCGGGACGTGCGTGTCGTGGTGCTGCGCGGCGCCGGGCGGGCCTTCTGCGCCGGCCTGGACCTGAAGGAACGCAGCGGTGACAACGCCGACCGGTCCGTGGGCGCAGGCCTGACCGGGCAGAGGCGGATCAGCGAGATCGTGATCGCCATGCGCCGGTGTCCCCAGCCCATCATCGCCTGCGTCGACGGCGCGGCGAGCGGTGGCGGCTTCGCCCTGGCCCTGGCCTCGGACGTGCGCATCGCCACCCCGACCCTGAAGATGAACGCCGCCTTCATCCGCATCGGCCTGTCGGCCTGCGACATCGGGGTCAGCTATTTCCTGCCGCGGATGGTCGGCAGCTCGGTGGCGGCGGAGTACATGCTGACGGGCCGCTTCATGGGCGCCGAGCGCGCCTACCAGCTGGGCCTGGTGAGCCGGATCGTCGAGCCTGACGCCCTGGAGGCCGAGGCCCGGGACTTCGCCGCCGACATGCTGCACGCCACGCCCCTGGGCCTTCGCCTGACCAAGGAGGCGCTGAACCACGCCATCGACGCCCAGGGCCTGGAGGCGGCCATCGCCATGGAGGACCGGAACCAGATCCTCTGCGCCCAGGACGGCGATTTCGGCGAAGGCGTGAGGGCCTTCCTGGAGAAGCGCAAGCCGGTCTACGCCACCCGCGAGAGCTGATCCACAGGGTCCGGCGAGCGGCGGCTCCACGCCGCTTGTTCGCCTCATGTTCCGGTGTTATCCGGGGCCTTCTGCAAGGGGGAGTCCGCAGGCCCGCTCCCGGGCCGCGGCGAGCGCGCCATGTCCGACGAACAGAATTTCATCCGGGTGCGGGGCGCCCGCGAGCACAACCTGAAGGACGTCGACATCGACATCCCCCGGGGCCAGCTGGTCGTACTGACCGGCCTGTCCGGCTCGGGCAAGAGCTCCCTGGCCTTCGACACCATCTACGCCGAGGGACAGAGGCGCTATGTCGAGAGCCTCTCGGCCTACGCACGCCAGTTCCTGGAGCTGATGAGCAAGCCCGACGTCGACCTGATCGAGGGCCTGTCGCCCGCCATCTCCATCGAGCAGAAGACCACCAGCCGCAATCCGCGCTCAACCGTCGGCACAGTCACTGAGATCCACGACTACATGCGCCTGCTCTGGGCGCGGGTCGGCGTGCCCTATTCCCCCGCCACCGGCCAGCCGATCGAGGCGCAGACCGTGTCCCAGATGGTGGACCGCATCATGGCGATGCCAGAGGGCACCCGGCTGCTGCTGCTGGCCCCCGTCGCGCGCGGCAAGAAGGGCGAGTACCGCAAGGACTTCCAGGAATGGCAGCGGCGCGGCTTCGAACGCGTGAAGGTCAACGGCACCGTCCACCAGCTCTCCGATCCGCCGAAGCTCGACAAGAAGCTGAAGCACGACATCGAGATCGTGGTGGACCGCATCGTGGTGCGAGACGGCGCGCAATCGCGCATCGCCGACAGCCTGGAGACCGCGCTCGGCCTGGCGGACGGCATCGCCTATGCCGACAACGCGGATACGAATGAGCGGACGGTCTTCAGCCAGAAATTCGCCTGCCCCGTCTCCGGCTTCACCATCGAGGAGATCGAGCCGCGGCTGTTCAGCTTCAACAGCCCCCAGGGCGCCTGCCCGAGCTGCGACGGGCTCGGCACCCAGGCCTTCTTCGATCCGCAGCTGGTGGTCCCGGACGATACGAAAAGCCTGAAGGACGGCGCGGTGCAGCCCTGGGCGGGCGCGTCATCGCCCTATTACGACCAGACGCTGGACAGCCTCGCGCGGCACTACAAGGTTTCGATGACGACGCCCTGGCAGGATCTGCCGAAGGCGTTCCGCCAGGTGGTGCTGAACGGCACGGATAGCGAGGTCGTCACGCTCCGCTACAAGGACGGCCTGCGCGCCTATGACGTGAAGAAAGCGTTCGAGGGCGTGATCCCGAACCTCGAGCGCCGCTTCCGCGAGACGGACAATGCCTGGACGCGCGAGGAACTGACCCGCTACCAGGCCGACCGCCCCTGCCCCGCCTGCCAGGGTTTCCGCCTGAAGCCCGAATCTCTCTCCGTGAAGGTCGCGGGCTGCCACCTCGGCGAGGTCAATGCGCTGTCCATCCGGCGCGCGCGGGACTGGTTCGCCGGTGTCATGCCCACGCTGACGCCGCAGCGCGCCGAGATCGCCCGCCGCATCCTGCGCGAGATCGAGGACCGGCTGCAGTTCCTGAACGATGTCGGGCTCGACTACCTCTCGCTCGGCCGGTCGTCGGCGACGCTCTCGGGCGGTGAATCCCAGCGGATCCGGCTGGCCTCCCAGATCGGCAGCGGGCTGACGGGCGTGCTCTATGTGCTGGACGAACCCTCCATCGGGCTGCACCAGCGCGACAATGACCGGCTGCTGGCGACGCTCAGGCGCCTGCGCGATCTGGGCAACACGGTGCTGGTCGTGGAGCATGACGAGGACGCGATCCGCAGCGCGGACCATCTGGTCGATATCGGGCCCGCTGCCGGCAAGGGCGGCGGGCGCATCATCGCCCAGGGCACGCCGGCGGAGGTCGAGGCGAACCCGGCCTCCATCACCGGCCAGTATCTGTCTGGCGCGCGTCGCATCCCGATGCCGGAGCTTCGCCGCCCCTTCGACCCGAAGCGCACCATCAAGGTGGTCGGCGCGCGCGGCAACAACCTGAAGGAGGTCACGGGGGAGATCCCGCTCGGCACCTTCACCTGCGTCGCCGGCGTGTCCGGTGGCGGCAAGTCCACGCTGGTGATCGAGACGCTGTTCAAGGCGGCGTCCCGCCGCCTGATGGGCAGCGGCGAGGTGCCGGCCCCGCATGAGCGGATCGAGGGGCTGGAGCATCTCGACAAGATCATCGACATCGACCAATCGCCGATCGGCCGCACGCCGCGCTCGAAC
>CANGRP010000128.1 GCA_947456005.1 Caulobacteraceae bacterium | reverse complement strand
CGATCTGGGCGCCCAGGTTGAACACCGCCACCGTGATCGGGCCGACCTGTGTCTCGATGTCGGTCACCAGTTGCTCGATGCTGCCCTCGTCCACCGCATTGATCATGTACCCGCTGGCGGAACCGCCCTCCGCCTCGATGTCCGCCACCAGCCTGTCCAGCCCGGCCTTGTCGCTGCGGCGCGCCAGACAGGCGTGGTAGCCCTCGCGGGCGAAGCGCTTTGCGACGTTGCCGCCGATGCCCGCGCCGGCGCCGAGGATGAGGCAGACGGGTTTGGACATGATCCGCTCCTTCAACTAGGGGCCGGCCAGGCCAGGATTACCGGAAATGCTGGTCGAGATGGGCGGCATTCTGAACCGTTCGGTCCGCTTCGCAAGCCGGACCCGGCCCTCCATCTTCGATCTCTCCAGGCCCTGAGGGGCGCAGGACGACCGACTTGCGTCGGTTGGGCTCGCGATGGCGGGGCTCTGGGAAGCTCAGTCCGGAGGCCTGCGCCGAAGAGATTGTCGAGGGCATGCGCCGGAACCGCCCGGTCATTGACGTCGGCGAAGGCGCTCGGGCGCCAACCGGAGCCCGCGCGCCAGGGCCGCCAGCGGTGACAGCACCAGTCGCTCCGCGGCGAGCCGGTGATTGGCCAGGATGAAGAGCCAGGCCGGAAAGTCGCTCCTGCGCCAGCGGGCGTCTCCCACCGCCTCGCTGCGCTCCACCAGGCGATGGCCGATGAGGCCCGGCGCGCCATGAATCACCGGAAAGAGCAGGACAGAGAGCTTCCAGAAGCCGGGAGCCGCCAGCGTCGCGGCGACCCAGGCCAGGCCGGCCAGCGCGCCAAAGACGTGCAGCGCGACGTTGAGGGGGTGGCGGTGCTCAGGAAGGAACACCTCCCGATAGAAGGTCGAGAAGGGCATGGGGGTTTCAGTCATCAGTTCGCTCCAATCGTCTGGGTCACGGCGCCCGCAGAAGCGGGGGCGCCCCGTCTTGGCTCCGGACGGCTTTCCCAGTATGTGAGCAATTGCTCGCGTAAAGGACTCGCATTCCCCGCCATGGACAAACCCCATCTGGAGGCTCGAAAGGCGCCGAAGCAGGCCCGGTCCCTCGCCACCGTGCAGGCCATCCTGACCGCAGGGGCTCGCGTTCTGGCCCGGGAGTCGCTGGCCGGCTTCAACACCAACCGCATCGCCGAGGTCGCGGGCGTGAGTGTCGGCTCGCTCTACCAGTACTTCCCGAACAAGGCCGCCCTGGCGGTGGCGCTGATCGAGCAGGAGCGAGAGCGGCTCGCCGTCGCCCTGGAGGCGGCGGTGGCCTCCGTCTCCGACCTCCCGCTTCTCGAGGGCCTCAGCCGGCTGGCCCGGCTTGCCATCGAGCAGCAGTTCCAGGACCCGGTCTTCGCAGCCGCGCTGGACCATGAGGAACGCCGTCTGCCCCTCGGGACCCGACTGGCGTCGAGTGAGAGCCGGCTCGTCGGGGCCATCCTTCAGTTCCTGGAGGATCACCGGGAGGAGTTGGTCCCCTTTCCGGACGGAAGCCCGGAGGAGGTCGCCCGCGACCTTCTTCTGATCACCCGGGTCCTGGTCGAGGCCGACGCGCACGGAGGGCAGGGGGCCCCGCCGTCGCTCCACCCCCGGCTGGTGCGCGCGCTCGCCGGATACCTGCTCGCGCCAGGGGTCGACGCGCGCAGCGCCGGTCCCGACCGCCATGGCTTCCGGGATCCCCAGGGGAGAGAGAGCCCGGTTGTCTGACCCCCAGCCGGCCGCTCGGCGGCTTCAGTGCGCCAGTTTCAGGGTCACGACCCCGGCGACGATGAGGAGCACGCCCAGGTACCGCATCAGCGAGGAAGGGTCGCCGAAGAACAGCACGCCCACCAGAAAGGTCCCTGAAGCCCCGATGCCGGTCCAGACCGCATAGGCGGTGCCCATGGAGATCTGGCGCTGGGCCAGCCACAGGAAGAAGCCGCTTGCCGCCATGAAGAGCACGGCCACGGCGATCCCCTGCCAGCGGGTCGAGGGCGACTGCGCCCACTTCAGCCCGACCGGCCAGCCAATCTCCAGGACCCCCGCCACCACCAGGTAGAACCAGCTCATCGACATCCTCACTGCAGGCCCGGGCGCCGGAGGCGCCGATCTGGAGAGATAGAACGGGCGGCGGCGCGAAGCCACCGCATGGCGGAGGAGGGTGGGGTGTAGACCCGGACGCCGGCAGCCAGAAGCCTCGGGTCAGAAGAGAGCGGAGCGCCGGCCCGCCAACTCCGGCGACAACGGCGGGATCGTTTCCCGCTCACCGGGCTCGAGTTGAAGCGCATCCCAGAATCCATGGCGCCGCAGCGTGGACTCCAGGTCTCCCGCCCCCGCCGCAAGGGCGTCGGCGAGAGCCAGTCTCAGCCACCCCAGGCAGTCCGACCGATAGGAGGCCGTGCGTGCAACGAAGGGCCTGCCGCGCAGGGTGATCGAGACCTCGGGCGCACCGCTCCGCACGGCGACGGCGTTGGCGACCATGTAGGGCAGGAACACCTCGCCGATGAGAACCAGCAAGCCCTCCAGACCTGGGCCTATGGGGCTGGCGGGATCGCGCCATTCGCCCTCGATCCCGGAGGCGTCGTCCAGATCCTGGACCCACTGGAAGGTCCGTACGGCGTCGCGTCTCATGATCGCCGATGCGCTGGGATCAATGGCGCACTGGGACAACTGGCCGAACAGGCCAATGTCGCCAATGGAGGGGCGTCCGCCAAACAGGAACCGGCTGACCTCCAGTTGCGCCTCGATCGCGGCCAGGACCTCGCCATAGGTCGACCGCAGCAGGGGCCGGTTCACCTCACGATCGCCCAGCCGGGCAAGCACCCCGGTCTGGCGCCCCCTGAAGCGCTCAACGATCTCATCGAACCGCGCCTTGGGCATCGCCCCCAGCCACCCGGCCATCTGGCGGCGGGCGCAGAAGTCCTGGTCCGCTTCCGCGTCCCAGCGGAAGTCGAACAAAGGCTGCACCAGCCACTCGTCCGCGAAGTCCTCGACCAGCAGGGCCAGAAACCGATCACCGGGATCGTCGGGCAACAGGCTGCGCTCTGCCGGATGCATGTCTTCCAGGGCGAGGATCATCGGCGTGGAGTCGGCCCAGTATCGCCCGTCGGGCAGTTGCATCACCGGGATCATGCCCTTGCCGGCAGCCTTCAGTTCTCCGCCCTCTCCAAGATAACCGGGCGGCACGATCCAATCGTGCGGGAGGCGACGGCAGCGAAGCGCAGCGCGCAGCTTCAGCGAATAGGGCGAGCCGGGGCCGCCCAGGATACGGTAGCGGCCCATCGCAAGGTCGGTCATGCCGGGCTCCCAAGTGCAGAGGCGCACCCCTGACGCCGCCGCCAGGCATGCGCGCGGCCAGTGGCGGAACTTGTCCTGACTCTGCGCACGCTCACCATGCCCCCGGGCTGAAGATGTCGGTCTCGCGGCAGGATGTCTTCAGATGCGGCCCTTCGGCAAGAGGCAGGGCGGCTGAGCCATCCACCATCGCAATCTTGCCGTCGAAATCCCCTTGCGGCGGCGGCCCGGCTCGCGCCTAACTCCCGCTGTGAAGCGTCTGGTCAGAAGACGCGACCTTGAGAGGAGTCCAGTTCCGGTGTCGCAATCCCAGTCCGGCCCTTCGGGCGGTCAGATCTCCTTGCCAAGAGCCCTGGTCTTCGCCAGCGCGGCCGTCCCCATCGGGGCGCTCGGCGTCGCCGCCAACGTCCACCTGCCGCAGTATTTCGCAGCTGAACTCGGCCTGTCGCTGGCCCTCGTCGGCACGGTGTTCGCGCTGGTCAGGTTCATCGACATTCCGATCGACACCGCCATGGGCCTTGCGATGGACCGGACCAAGACCCGGTTCGGTCGCTACCGGGTCTGGATGGCGCTCGGCGCTCCGGTGCTGATGCTGGGCTTCTACATGCTGCTGATGACCGGCTCCGGGGATGGACCCCTCTACCTGGGCTTCTGGCTGCTGGTCATGTACCTCGGCTACTCCGGCGTCCTGCTCTCGCACCTCGCCTGGGCTGGACGGCTCGCTCCCACCTATACGGAGCGCTCCCGGATTTTCGGGGCCATTACGGGTCTGGGGGTCATCGGCGCCATGGCCGTGCTGCTGATCCCCATCATCATGAGCCAGCAGGGCTTTACGGACGCTCAGGGCGTCCAGGCCATGATCTGGTTCATCATCGCCAGTACGGCGGTCACCTGCATGCTCGTGGTCTTCACCTCGCAGGAACGGATCGCCCAGGATCGGCCCGCCCAGTTCACGCTCAAGGATTACGCCCAGCTGCTCACCCGGGGGAACGTGATCCGGCTGCTGGCCGCTGACCTCATGGTCACCCTCGGGCCGGGCTGGATGGCCGCGCTCTACCTGTTCTACTTCAAGGACAGCCGGGGGTTCGACACTGCGGCCGCCAACCTGCTGCTGCTGATCTATGTCCTGGCCGGGTTCGCCGGCGCGCCCTTCGCCGCCTGGCTTGCGAACAAGATCAGCAAGCACATCGCCTTCCTGGTGACGACCACCGTCTATTCCGTCGGCCTGATGTGTCTGCCCTTCCTGCCCAAGGGGGACTTCCCGATCTTCTCCGTGCTGATGTTCATGGTCGGCGCCATGGCGGCGGGCTTCACGGTCATGATGCGGGCCATTGCGGCCGATATCGCCGACGAACTCCGGCTCGACAGCGGCCGGGAATGGATGGGCCTGATCTACGCCGGCCTGACCGCCACGTCGAAACTGGCCACAGCTGGTGCGATCTTCCTCACTTTCAACGTTCTGGCCCTGGTAGGATATCGGGTCGGCGCCGGGGTGACCAACACGCCTGAGGCGATCCGCGGCCTGGAGCTGGCCTACATTGTCGGCCCGATCATCTTTGTGATGGCCGCGGGCGCCTGCTTCCTCGGCTACAAGCTGACCGCAGAGCGCCACGCCGAGATCCGCCACAAGCTCGACCTTCTCGATGTCAGTGAAACCGACCCCGGCGCCGCGGCCGAAGCTCTCACCGGCGTTGACCTCGGCCCGAAGGGGCGGGGGTGAGGGAGAGGGAGAGGGTGACGCCCACGTCGGAACCGAGGCGCGGACGCCCTCTCCGGGCCCGGATCAACCCAGGATCGTTTCCGCCAGCACGGCGTTCACCGCCATGATCGCCGCTATGCCCGCCGCATTGAGGAAGAACCCTCTCCACAACATGGTTCGAAGCGACGGCAGGCCTGTGGCGAAGGCGATAGCGTTGGGAGCCGTGGCGATCGGCAGCATGAAGCCCAGACTGGCCGTGAGGGTCACGGGGAAGACCAGCAGCAGCGGATTGATCCCCAGTGCGACGGCCAGGGCTGCGACAATGGGCAGCATGGCCGTCAGGGTCGCCACGTTCGACATCATTTCTGTCGCGATCAGGGTGATCAGCAGCAGCACGACCAGGATGATCAGGGGCTCATAGCCCTGCAGGCCCTGCATCGCCAGGCCCAGCCACTCGGACAGGCCGGTGCTGTCCATGGCGGCTGCAATCGACAGCCCGCCGCCGAACAGGATGACGATGCCCCAGGGAATGCGCTCGGCGCTGGACCAGTCCAGCAGTCGGGGTCGTTTGGGATCACCGGAAGGCAGGAGGAAGAGAGCAAGCGCGCCGGCGATGGCGATCCCCATATCGCTCAGCCGTTCCAGGCCGGGAATCTTCACCAGCACAAGCTCGCGCAATATCCAGGCGCAGGCGACGACCACGAAGACCACCAGAACCCGCCGTTCCGCGGGACTGGCCGGACCGAGGGCTTCGCGGGCGCGCCGTAGCACGCCACGCCCCCGGGCCACATCATCAGGGGTCGCGGCCACAAGGCCCCGGCTGACAATGAACCACAGGACGGGAAGCAGGATCGCCACCACCGGAACGCCGAGCATCATCCACTGGACGAAGGAGAGATCCACCCCGCGCTCATTCAGGAACGCCATGGCGATCACGTTCGTCGGAGACCCCACGGGCGTGCCCATGCCGCCGATGGACGCCGCATAGGCGACACCCAGCACAAGCGCAGCGCCCAGGCGGGGATCCCGGTGGCCGTTTTCAGCCATGGCGCCGGCGACGGCGACGGCGATGGGCGTCAGCATCAGGGCCGTGGCCGTGTTGGAAATCCATAGGGACAGCAACCCCGCAGCCAGGATGAAGCCCCCGACCAGGGCCACGGGACGGGCGCCCACGGCGCCGGCCACCGTCAGGGCGATCCTGGCGTGCAAGCCCCAGCGCTCGATGGCGGCCGCCAGCATAAAGCCCCCGATGAACAGGTAGAGCACCGGGTCGGCATAGGGCTTAGCGGCTTCGGCTGCGTTCGTTGCGCCGGTCAGCGGCAGGGCGATGAGAGGGATCAGGGCCGTGGCGGCGATCGGGACCGCCTCGGTCACCCACCAGACCAGCATCAGGGCCATGATCGAGACAACCCACCAGGCATGGACAGACAGGCCTTCCGGCGCGCCCATCACCTGAAGTCCGACCGAAATCGCCGGGCCCAGCACGAGCCCCAGCCTGCGCCCCGACGCGCCCAGCCCCCCGGCCTCGCCCGGCCCGCCGTCTGGATGAATCTCGCTGGCGGACGTCTTGGACATGATCCCCCCCAATCTGCCCCTCTAGGCTTAGATCATGTTCCGATGAGTGGGAACCGAATATCGGAACGAAACATGTTCTAACATATTGGAATTAGAGCCTGTTTTTCCCTTTCAGACGTTCCGTCAGAAGGGGACAGGCTTTAGCAGATCATGTAGTGCTGTCAGCCGGATGTGCCTGCGCTTCCAACCCAAGGCGGACTTCGCGATCTTCTCCGGGCTGATGTTCCTGGTCGGCGCCGGGGTGACCTGCACGTCTGAAGCGGTCGGCGGCCGCGACATCGGCCGGATGATCAAGTCGGGCGATCTGGCCCCGGCTGTTCTCGGGAGAGTGCGGCTGCAGCGGCGCCCTCCGGCGGGTAGAGCCTGACAGCTGCCGCCAGATGAGCGCCCGCAAGCGGACCTGCCGAAGTTCCGAGAAGGGTGGAAGGCTGAATCTGGCCCAGGTTCGCGGGTGTGTGTGCGCTAGGGCGCGGCAGGATGGGGCGAGGAGACGTAGGCTTCCAGCGTACCATCCAGTAATGCAGCTCTGATGTCGTCGTTCGCGAAGGCCTCGCCGCTCAGTCGTTCGCGCAAGAAATTCAGGGTCTCGGCCACAAGCCGCTTCGCCGCCTGCGCAATCTGCGGCTCCAAGGCCGGAGACAAGCCCATGCATAGCTCAGCATCGTGGCGGAAGTGCTCTGGCGCCTTCTCAAAGTTCAACGCGACCTTCAGCGCTTCGATAGGGGTGCGAACATTGACGAAAGAGCTTCAGGTGCAAGAACCCGGCCGGCCAATGACCGGGCGCCAAATCTTTGCCACCGGCCCGACGGGTGGCCGCACCCCCTGGAGACATCCTGCCATTTGCCTGACAATACCGAACCTGTCACCTTCCACACGCGGAGCGGTCTATCGCTTTGAAAGCTTTTGGGCGGACATGAAGAACGCCGAAAACCTCAGCGCATCGGCGATCTGGCGCGCATGCGGACCCGTCGAAGTTCATCCTTTGCGGCCGGCCGATGTGCGGCTTCTGTGATGCGCGGCTGTCCCGACGCGGTCTTCTGGCGGGCTTGGCGGCGGTCAGCCTGACGGGGTGCAGCGAGAACGCCGCGACGGGCCGGCGACAGCTGGTGTTGGTGT
>CANGRP010000127.1 GCA_947456005.1 Caulobacteraceae bacterium | reverse complement strand
GAGACCCTGGTGCGGGACCCCTACGCCGTCTGGGCGCGGGACATACTGAGGCTCTACCCGATGGACCGGCCGGACGCTCCCATCGATGTCCGTCTTCGGGGCACGGCCATCCATTCGGCCCTTGAGGCCTTCGTGGAGGCCTATCCCGACACCCTTCCGGACACGGCCGAGGCCCACCTCGACGCCCTCTACCTGAAGGCTCTGGCGGACCAGGGCATGGACCCGTCGGGGCTCGCCCGGGAAACGGCCCTCTCCCGGGAGATCGCCAGCTGGATGGTCGCCACCGAACGCGAGCGCAGGTCGGACGGACGCCGGATCGAGGTCGAGCTGGAAGGCGCCAGCACCTTCATGTCCCCCGGGGGAGCCTTCACCTTCACCGCCAAGGCCGACCGGATCGAGATCGGCCCCGGGGCGGTCGGGCGCATCCTCGACTACAAGACAGGCGCCCCGCCCTCGACCAAGATGGTGGCGGCGGGCTTCTCCCCCCAGCTCACCCTTTCGGGCGCCATCCTGATGTCGGGCGGGTTCGCAAGCCTCGGCGTCCTGCGGCCGGAGGAACTGGCCTACGTCCAGGTGACAGGCCGGCGACCGGCGGGCGTCATCAAGAGCGCCCTGGGCGAGAAGGAGGCGCCATCGGACGCCGTCGCCGCCGCGCTGGAGGGCCTCAAGGCGGTGATCGCCCGCTTCGATGACCCGGCCACGACCTACCTGTCCCGGACCGCGCCCGCGAGCGTGAAGCTCTACGCCAGCGACTATGATCACCTCGCCCGGGTGCGGGAATGGACCTCGATCGGGGGGGAGGCCGAATCATGACGACCGACCCTGTCAGCCCCCAGGCCCGGGCCGCGGACCCCCGTCTCTCGGCCTTCGTGACGGCCAACGCCGGGTCCGGCAAGACCAAGACCCTGATCGACCGGGTGGCGCGCCTCCTGCTTGCGGGCGCCTCGCCGGACGAGATCCTGTGCGTCACCTACACCAAGGCCGCCGCCGCCGAGATGCAGAACCGACTGTTCGGGCTCCTGGGCGACTGGTCGGTCTGCGCGGATCCTGAACTGCGGGTGCAGCTCGCCGACCTCGAGGGCCGGGCGCCGTCGGACTACAAGCCCGGGGAGCTCTCCGCCGCCCGGGCCCTGTTCGCCCGCGCCCTGGAGACCCCCGGCGGCCTGAGGATCCAGACCCTTCACGCCTTCTGCGAAAAGCTGCTTCGGCGCTTTCCCCTGGAGGCGGGGATCTCGCCGGGCTTCGAGGTGCTCGACGACCTGGCCGCCGCCCAGCTCGCGAAGTCGGCGCGGCTGGGCCTGGCCCGGCAGGTCCTGAAGGGTGATGGCCGCATCGCCGAGGCCTATGCCCGGCTGTCGGTCGACATGGCCTTCGACGCCTTCGAGTCCCTGTTCGACGACTTCACCGCCCGGGCGGGCGAGCTGAGGGACGCCATCGACAGCGCCGGGGCGGCCGGGGGGCTGGAAGCCGTCGTCTGGACCACCCTGACCGGATTGCCTCAGCCCCTGGATCCGGATGCGGCCCGGGCCGAGCTGGAAGACATGTCGGCGGGCCCCTCGCCCGAGACCTGGCTGGCGATCGCCGACGGCCTGGACGTCAAGGGCGCCGGCGTGAACGCCGGGAAGCTGAGGGACGTCCTCAGGCAGACCCAGGGCAAGCCTGCCCTCGCGGACCTCCGGTCCATCCTTGTCACCGCCCAGTTCAAGCCCCAGCGGGGCATCGGAGGCGACAAGACCCTGCAGCATGCGCCGGACCTCAAGGCTGAGCTCGATGCCGAGATTGAACGGCTCCACACCGTCTTCATCCGGGAAAAGCAGGCTGCCGCCGGCCGCCGGACCCTGGACATCCTGTTGCTCGCCGAGGCCTGGCTCACCGCCTACGCCATCGAGAAGGCCCATTCCGGGAAGCTGGACTTCGGGGACCTGATCGACAGGACCCTGGCCCTGACCCGGGACTCCCAGATGGCCGCCTGGGTGCTCTACAAGCTCGACCAGGGACTGGCCCATGTGCTCGTGGACGAGGCCCAGGACACCTCTCCGGCCCAGTGGTCCATCCTGCGGCAGCTGACCGAGGATTTCTTCGCCGGCGCCGGACAGGCCGGGAAGGAAGGCGCGCTACGCCGCAGCCTCTTCGTGGTCGGGGACCAGAAGCAGTCAATCTATTCCTTCCAGGGCGCCTCGCCCGAGCGGCTGGAGCTGGAGTTCGGACATCACAGCCAGCGGGCCCTTGCGGCCGGCGCGGCCTTCGAGCGGATCGAACTGGCGGTATCCTGGCGGTCGACCCGGCAGGTCCTGGGCTTTGTCGACGCCGTCTATGCCGACCCGGACCTCAGCCAGGGCCTGATGACCGGAAGGGCGGGCCCGGACGCAACCCTCCGCCATGAGGCCCGGCGCGAGGACGACGGCTGCATCGACCTGTGGGACCTGGTCGAACCCCCCGAGAAGACCGAACGGAAGGCCTGGGAAGCCCCACCGGATACGCCCGACCGGGACTCGGCGACCCGCGAACTGGCGCGGCGTATCGCGCGCGAGATCGCCGGGATCGTCACCCGGGGCGAGGCCGTAGGCGACAAGAAGTCCGGCGGGAGGCGTCCCGCCCGCTGGGGGGATTTCCTGGTCCTGGTCCGGCGTCGCGGACGACTGTTCGATGAGGTCATCCTGGAGCTCAAGCGCCAGGGCCTGCCCGTCGGCGGCGCCGACCGGCTGAAGCTGGCCGAGCACATCCTGTTCGATGACCTGAGGGCCCTGGTCCGCTTCGCCCTCTATCCGGGCGATGACCTGACCCTGGCCGCCCTGCTGCGCAGCCCCTTCTGCGACGTCAGTGACGAAAGCCTGTTCGCGCTCGCCTACCAGCGCCCGGAGACCCGCCTATGGGATGCGCTGATGGCGCGGACCCAAGCGGGGGCGCCCGACGCCGGCCGGACAGAGTGGGCGCAGGCGCGCCAGGTCCTGGCGCCCGTCCTGGCCGCCGCAGGCCAGTCGCCTTACGACTTCATCGTCGGCCGGCTGGAGTCTGCGGGGCCCTGTGGGCGCACCCAGCGCCAGAGGCTGCTGACCCGGCTGGGCCGTGAGGCCGAGGAGGCCCTGGGCGTCTTCCTGGAGAAGACCCTTGAACTCGAGCAAAGCGGCGTCCGAGACTTGGAGGCCTTCGCCGCCGCCCTCGACGGCTTGAAGGTGGACGTGAAGCGGGAGACTGAGGCCGAGGCCGCCGACGAAGTCCGCGTCATGACGGCCCACGGGGCCAAGGGGCTTGAGGCCCCGATCATCATCCTGCCAGACACCACCTTCAGCGACTCCGATGGCGCCGGCCTCGTGCGAGCCGAGGACGGGACCTTCCTCTGGGTGGGGGCGAAGAACGACGACTGCCAGGCCCAGACCGACGCCCGGGCGCTGCGCAAGGCCGCCGCGGACCAGGAGCTCCAGCGGCTCCTCTATGTGGGCCTGACCCGGGCCCGGGACCGGCTGATCGTCTGCGGGGCCATGCCGCGCAACCGTTCTTCTGACAAGCCACCAGGCTGGTGGGGCGTGATGGATGCGGTCTTCGCAGACCGCCTAGCCGGCCAGTTTCGGCGGATCTCGGGCGAGGACTTCGGCTTCAGGCGTTTTGGCGAGGACCCCGATGTGCTGGGGCAGGCCGTGACGACGTCGGACGTGGTCCGGGCCCCTCCTCCCGCCTGGCTGTTCCGGCCGGCCTTGCCCGAGCCCCTCGCCCGACTGGCCTCGCCTTCGGACCTCGGGGATGCGGCCCCCGTCGCGGCCGTCTCACCCTTGGCCGGCGCGCCCGGCATGGGCCGGTTCCGGCGGGGCGAGCTGGTCCACCGGCTGCTGCAGGTTCTGCCCGACCTGCCGGAGGCGACCCGCCACAGCGCCGCCCGCCGGCTCCTCGGAAAGGAGACCGGCCTTTCGGTCGACCAGGTCGAGGAGATGGCGACGGCGGCCCTGGGGGTCCTGGACCATCCGCACTTCGCCTTCCTCTTCGGCCCGGGATCGCGGGCCGAGGCGGCCATCGTCGGCGGCTCCGGGCTGTTGCCGCCGGGCCTGCGGATTTCCGGGCGCATCGACCGCCTGGTGATCCGGCCCGACGAGGTCCTGTTCGCGGACTTCAAGACCAACCGGCCCGCGCCGGCCTCCGTCGAGGCGGTCGATCCCGCCTACCTGCGCCAGCTGGCCATGTATTGGGCGGTGCTCTCGGAGCTCTATCCGGGTCGCCCGGTCCGCGCCGCCCTGGTCTGGACGGACGGCCCCCTGCTGACCCCAGCGCCTGAGGCCCTGCTCCGCGCGACCCTTGACCAGCTCTACAGGGAGGCCTGAGCGCGGGTCCGGCGCAACGGGGGAGTTGATCCCGGCGCGCAGTGCGCCATATCACGTAATCACCTCCGGCCCGTCCCGGACCTACGAATCGAGGAGCCCCGCATGGGTACTGTCGCCGTCACTGACGAATCCTTCGAAGCCGACGTCCTGAAGTCGGGCAAGCCCGTCCTGGTGGACTTCTGGGCGGAGTGGTGCGGGCCCTGCAAGCAGATCGCTCCGGCCCTGGAGCAGATCGCCGCCGAGCTGGGCGCGCAGGTCACCGTGGCCAAGCTGAACATCGAGGACTCCCCGAACACCCCCAGCCGCTACGGCGTGCGCGGCATCCCGACCATGATGCTCTTCAAGGACGGGCAGATGACCGCCATGAAGGTCGGGGCCATGCCCAAGCAGAAGATCGTCGACTGGCTGAACGAGTCCGGCGTCGGCTGAGCCGGCTGGCCCGACCCCCTTTCCGGGGGTCGGACGGGCGGAGGAGACCCCGCCCTGAGCCCTTCAGCGCACTGCAATGGTGGCGACAGGCTGTGGACATTTGAAGCGGTCCCCGGGACGCATTTCCGTCGGAGGGGCTACATTCCCGACGCGCCAGCGCCTCTGCGCCTTCGCGTTGGCCGTGATCCTGGCCACCGGCGCCGGACCCGGAGTCGTGCGCGCCGCCGAGCCCATGCAGGTGAGAAGCTACCCCAGGGAATTCTTCGAGAGTTTCGTTCCCAGCACGGCGTTCGACATGGTGACCCGGGTTCCGGGCTTCACGCTGGATCAGGGCGAAGCCCGCCGCGGTTTTGGCGATACCGGTGGAAATGTCCTGATCAACGGGGCGAGACCCGGATCGAAGGGCGGAGGACCACGCGAAGCGCTCTCGAGAATTCCGGCCTCCGCCGTCGTGAGGATCGACCTGGTCACAAACCCGACCACCAGCGAGGCGTCGGGTCAGGCCGTGATCGTGAACCTGATTCTTCAGGAAACCAGTCTTTCAGGCTCCTGGGGCGTCTCTGTCTCCCGGAACCAGGACGGGAACATCCGCCCCTATGCGGAGGCGAGCCTGTCCGGCCCGGTCGGCGGATGGCGGGCGTCCGGAAGGATCCAGCTCGACGCCTGGCGCGATCGCGCGGATGGCGTGCGCATTCGGACCGGGCCTAACGGCGAGCCTGTGGTGTTCGAGAGTGAGACCCGGGTCGCAGACGAGGTGGAGATCACGCTGTCCGGAGACGCCCGGCGGGAGGCCTTCGGGGGTGAGATCGTGCTCAATGGCAGGGTGGAAGGGGAGGACTCCGACACCCGCTTCGCCGGACCGGGATACCTGGGTCGCCCGCCTGCGGGCCCGCCGGATCGATTCCGCGGCGTCACCTTCGCCGAGGACGTCATCGAAGCCGAGTTTGGCGGCGAGTGGACGAGACGGCTTCCCAATGTCGGGGCCTTGAAGGTCCTGAGCCTCGCCAGCTGGCGACAGGAAGAGGCCGCCAGCGCCAGTCGAATTGAAGCGCCCCCCGGGATCGCGGCCTCCGAAACCCTTGCGAACTCCCAGCGCACCCAGATCGAGTGGGTGGCGCGCGCGACGATTTCGGCGGACGCCGGCGGGCGGCTCCGGCCGGAGGTTGGCGGGGAGGCGGCCTTCAACCGGTTGGACTCCTCCCTTGCCTTCGCGACCCGCATGGCCTCCGGCGCACTGACCCCGATCCTGCTGCCGGCGGCGAACGTCGTGGTCGACGAGCAACGCGCCGAAGCCTTCGCCAACTTCGCCTATGACCTGAACCCGCAATGGACGCTGGATGCGAAGGCGGCGGCCGAATGGTCCGAGATCTCGGTGACAGGCGACGCCCGGAACCGTCAGCAACTGATATTCTTCAAGCCGGCCTTGTCCCTGTCATGGCGTCCGAACGACAGTTCGAGCCTGGATTTTGGCCTGCGGCGCAATGTCGGGCAGCTGGACTTTGACGCCTTCGCCGCCTCCGCCGAGGTGGGGATCGACCGCACCCAGGGCGGGAACGCCCAGTTGAGGCCGCAGACCGAGACGCGGGCGAGTGCGGATCTCGACCTGCGCGGTCGCGACGGATTGGCCATCAACGCCGGGCTCTTCCATGAGTGGCGGGAGGATGTCCTGGAGCCTGTCATTCTGCCAGGCGGCGACTTCGGCATCGGCAACGCCAGGAGCGCCCGCGTGTGGGGAGCCACCTTCGGCGCCTCCGCCTCCCTGTCCTGGCTGGCCCCGGGATTGCGCCTGGACGCGCGGGGCGAGTGGCGGGACTCCGCGTTCGATGACCCTCTGACGGGCCGGACCCGCCCCGTGACGGCCTTCATCCCCTGGACCTACTCCGTCGAGCTTCGACAGGATCTTCCGGAACGAAAACTGTCCTGGAGCATGCAGGTCGATAGGCAGGATGCCGAGGTCGACTATTTCGTGCCGGAGGTGAACGCCTTCGAGCCGGGTCCGGAGGTGCGGATGACGGTCGAAAGCAGCCATCTGAAGAACCTGAAGCTGAGGTTCACCGTCTACAACCCCCTCGGCCGGCGGTTCACCAATGACAGAACCTTCTTCGCACCGACACGGGCGGCGGCGATCGCCGGGCGAGAGGCCCGGCGCTGGGAAGAGGGCCCTTACCTCTGGGTGACGGCGAAAAGCGCCTTCTAGAGCCGCTCGGAACGCCGCCTCCGTCCTTGCGATGAGACCTCTAGGTCGGCCAGGTCTCGGGGCTGAGCGCCAGGACCTCGCCGGCGAAGTGCAGGCCGCCGCAGACCACCACCCGGGGCGGCGGACCGGCGGCTTCCAGCGCCAGGGCGACGGCGGCGGAGACGTCGGGGGCGGTCTCGACCGGGAGCCCCTCGGTCCGCGCCGCCTCGGCGAGGGCCTCCGGCGAGAGCGCCGTCGGCGACTCAAAGGTGGTCGCCACGACCCGCAGGGGCAGGTCCCGGAAGGCGGCGAAAAAGCCCCTTGGATCTTTCCGCGCGAACTGTCCCACCACCAGCACCAGGGGCCGGGGATCCCGGGCCGTCATCTCGGAGCAGGTCCGGGCCAGGGCCTCGGCGCCATGCGGGTTGTGGGCGCCGTCCAGCCAGAGATCCGAGCCCCGTGCAGCGGCCAGCCGGCCCAGGGGGCCGTCCTTCAGCCTCTGGAACCGGCCTGGCCAGGTCGCGGTCTCTGCGCCGCGGCCCAGGGCCGCCTCGGTGATCCGGGGATCGTCCAGGGCCAGAAGGGCAAGGGCGGCGAGGCCGGCGTTGTCGAACTGGTGAGGGCCCGGCAGGGCGGGTGGCGGCAGGTCGAGCAGGCGGTCGGACGCATGGACCATCAGACGGCCCCTCTCACGCCAGATGTCGGCGTCACGTCCCACCAGGGTCAGCGGGGCGCCGACTGCGGCGGCCTCGGCTTCGATCACCGCCAGGGCCTCCTCGCG
>CANGRP010000126.1 GCA_947456005.1 Caulobacteraceae bacterium | reverse complement strand
GGCGCAGGATCAGCGGACGGGGCTCGCCACCGCCGACGAGGGTGAAGGCCCAGGTCTCCATGCTGGCCCCGCCAGTCAGCCTTTGGGCCTTTTCGACGGCGGTTCCCCCCAGCTTCGGCGCCAGGGCGTTGAGGGCGGCGGGAATATCGACTTCCATGACGTAGGGGCGCCTCAGGACAGTTGCGGGCTTGACGATCTGCCCGCCTGAGGGTGGGCTTGTAAATCGAGAACATCAATCGAAACGGCGCAAGACCGGCTGACCGAAGGGAAACGTCATGGACTTCAATCTGCCCCCCGAACTCGTTGCTTACCTTGGGGAACTCGATGAGTTCATCGAGCGCGTGATCAAGCCGCTCGAGCGCAAGGACGACAATATCCGCTTCTTCGATCACCGCCGGGAGTGGGCGCGGACCGACTGGGACCGCGGCGGCCTGCCCCGCCACGAGTGGGAAGACCTGCTGGGCCAGGCCCGCAAGCTGGCCGACGAGGCGGGACACCTGCGCTTCGCCTGGCCGACGGAAATGGGCGGCAAGGGCGGGACCAACCTGGCCATGGCCGTGATCCGCGAGCACCTGGCCGCCAAGGGCCTGGGCCTGCACAACGACCTGCAGAACGAACATTCGATCGTCGGGAACAACCCCTTCATCCTGATGTTCAAGGAGTTCGCCACCAACGCCCAGTACGCGACCTACGCCGACCTCCTGCTGAACGGGAAGATGCGCACCATCTTCGGCCTGACCGAGCCCCTGCACGGCTCGGACGCCACCCACATGGAGACCCGCGCCGTCCCCCAGGAAAAGGACGGCAAGCCGGGCTGGCTGATCAACGGTGAGAAGATGTGGTCCACCGGCATGCACGTGGCCACCCACTGCATGGTCTTCGCCCGCACCAGCGGCAATGACGGCGACGCCACCGGCATCACCTGCTTCATCGTGCCAGCGGACGCGCCCGGGGTGAAGGTCGAGGAGTACCTCTGGACCTTCAACATGCCCACCGACCACCCGCGGGTCAGCTTCACGAATGTCTGGATCCCGGAAGACAGCTACTGGGGCGTGATCGACCGCGGCCTGGGCCTGGGCCAGAGCTTCGTGCACCAGAACCGCATTCGCCAGGCGGCCTCCTCCCTCGGCGCGGCGGTCTACTGCATCGAGGAGAGCGTCAAGTACGCCCGGATGCGCCAACCCTTCGGCAAGCCCCTGTCGGACAACCAGGCCATCCAGTGGCCCCTGGTCGAGCTGGCCACCCAGGCCGAGATGCTGCGTCTGCTGATCCGCAAGACCGCCTGGCAGATGGACCAGATGGAGCACAAGGCCGTGGAGCGCGAGCTCTCGGACAAGGTTTCCATGTGCAACTACTGGGGCAACCGCCTGGTCTGCGAGGCGGCCGACCGCGCCATGCAGGTGCACGGCGGCATCGGCTATTCGCGCCACAAGCCCTTCGAGCACATCTACCGCCACCACCGCCGCTACCGGATCACGGAGGGCTCGGAGGAGATCCAGATGCGCAAGGTCGCGGCCTTCCTGTTCGGCTACATGGGCCCGCGCCGGAAGGAGTTCGCCGACCTGACCTGGGACGACGTCGACTATCGCAAGCAGAGGTAGCGCTGCGGCGGCTCAGCTGACCCCCTCCGGCCCGCTGCGCGGTCCACCTCCCCCTGGGGGGAGGAATTAAGAGGCAATTGCTCCCCCAAGGGGGAGCTCCCGCCGGAGGCGGGTGAGGGGGTCAACGGCCGCAAGGATCAGGCCCCGTACAGCCTCTCGAACAATGGCGGCAGGCTGTCAGGCAGGCCGGCCAGGGGACCGGAGGACAGGAGCAGGACCACCTCGTCGCCGGACAGGGTGGAAAGGGCGTCCTGGGCTTCGGCGGCGTCCATCACAGGGCGGGCGTCCACGCCTGCCGCCCGGGTCCTCTCGACGATCTCGACCAAGGTCGATTGGTGATGGCTTTCGGCGCCGTGGCCCGGTGGCGGCAGGATCAGCACCCTGTCCGCCCCTTCAAAAACCGTGTCGTACCAGGACAGTGCGTCCCGGGAGCGCCAGGAGAAGGTGTGGGGCTCAAAGACCACGAGGAGCTTACGGTCCGGGAAGTGCAGCTTCAGGGCTTCAAGGGCGGAGCGGGCCTTCTCCCAGGAGGAGCCAAAGCCCTCGATCACCGGGATCCGGGAGGTGCGGGTCAGCCGGTCCAGGCGCCGGCGGATGCCCCCGAAGCTGGCGACCGCGCGGACCAGACCGTCGCGGTCCACCAGGCCGGCCTCGAGCAGCAGGGCCGAGACCCCGACAATGTTCTCGATGTTGTGGGCGCCAAGGAGGCCCGTCGTCATGGCCGTATGCGTCCCGTCCGGAGCGACCAGGACGAATCGGCTGACCTCGCCGAAGACCTCGTCCTGCGCCCGCCAGCCGCCCTCCCCGCCTCCATACCAGACGATCCGCGCCCGGGTCCGGGCCGCCGCAGACCGGATGGCCGGGTGATCCCGCAGCACCGCCAGCCCGCTCTCCGGCAACCCCTCCAGGAGCCGAAGGAAGGGCGCCTCGTACTCGGCGAAGGTCGGGAAGACATTGACGTGGTCGTGGACCAGGGAGGTCAGCAGCAGCCTGTCCGGGTGGTAGAGGTCGAACTTGGACCGGCGGTCGTTCGGCCCGACGATGTACTCGTCGCCCTCCAGGATCATCTCGGGCGAGGCGCCCCAGCGGCCGGTCGCCGGAAGGGAGGGCGAGATGGCGCCCACCAGCCACCCGGCGTCCACGCCGCAGGACCTCAGGACATGGGCCGCCAGGGCCGCGCAGGTGGACTTGCCGAAAGAGCCCGCCACCACGGTGTTGACCCGGTCCCGGGAAAGGTCTCCGACCAGTTCGGGGAAGGTGGTGACCCTCACGCCGCGACGCCGCGCCTCGGCGGCCTCGACATTGTCGTCTCCCCCCAGCTTGGCGCTGGCCCCCTGGACGAGGACGTCGAGGTCCGCGGGCAGGTTGGCGGCGTCCAGGCGCCATGCGACCGGCAGGCCCAGCCCCTCGACAAAGGTGGACATGGGCGGGAAGACGTCCTGGTCGGAGCCGGACACCTCATGGCCGGCGTCCTGCATCATCTGGGCGACGGCCGCCATGCCGGCGCCGGCGATTCCGGTGAAATGGATCTTCATGCAGCCTTCCCTGCCGCCGCCGACGTTAAGTGACGATTAACCATACCGGGCCAGCCTGCCCCCGTCTTCTTCGAAGACATCCCATCACCACCATCACCTTGCGCCCGGCTTCGGCCGGGCGTCCTTTTTCGGGCCTTGGAGAGTCCCCTCCGAGGTGGTGTAGTGCCGCTAAAGACCGATGGGAGGACAGCGCATGGCCAGGGCCGCAGCCGGCTACAAGACCCGCCTGGAGCCACAGGACGAGTTCCCGCACGATCCGGGGACCTTCAAGAACTACAACGAAAGCATGTACTTCAACGTGTTCGACCCGGCCCGAAAGGCCGGCGGCTGGTTCCGGATCGGCAACCGGCCCAACGAGCACTATGCGGAGATGACCGTCTGCCTCTACCTGCCGGACGGCCGGGTGGCCTTCATGTTCGGCCGCCCGACCATCGAGGGGAACACCGAGATGAACGCCGGCGGCCTGAAGGTCGAGGTGGTCGAGCCCTTCAAGCGCCTGCGCGTGACCTATTCCGGCAAGGCCCTCCTGCTGGCCCGCCCGTATGAGATGGCCGATCCCAAGCGCGCCTTCCGCGAGAACCCCTCCGTGCCCTGCTCGGTGGAGCTCGAGTATGAGGGCGTCTCGCCCATGTACGGCGGCGAGACGGTGCGAGAGGACGGGACGCCGATCGAGATTGATCCCGAGAAGTCCTTCGCCAAGGCCCACTATGAGCAGCACTGCGCGGCGAAGGGCCGGTTCACCGTCGGCGACGAGGTCTTCGAGATCAACGGGCACGGCCTGAGGGACAAGTCCTGGGGACCCCGCCACTGGCAGGCCATCGACTGGTACCGCTGGTGCCCGATGAACTTCGGTCGTGACTTCGGGATGATGCTGTCGGTCATCGGCGACGGGAAGGGTGGCGCCCGGCAGGGCGGAATGGTCTTCCGCGACGGGATCTACGACCTCATCAAGGAATGCCGGATCGAGAGCGACTGGGACGAGCACGGCTACCAGACCCAGCTGCGCGCCGAGGTGAAGACCGAGGGCGGGAAGACCTATTCCGTGACCGGCCGGGTCATGTCGCTGATTCCCCTTCGGAACCGGCGCACCACCCCCGATGGCGTCGAACTCCAGACACGCATCACCGAGGGCATGACCGAGTACCGGTGCGGCGACCTGGTGGGCTATGGCCTGTCGGAATATCTGGACCAGATCGTCGACGGCCAGCCCAATGGCAAGGCCGCCGGCTACTGAGGCGCCTGGTCGGCGGACCGGCGTGTGCGTCGAGGTTGCAGAGCCGCTTGCGCGGTTGGGCGGCGCGGTCTATAGCCCCGGTCCTTCCAGGTGATCCCCGATAGCTCAGCTGGTAGAGCAGTCGGCTGTTAACCGACTTGTCGCAGGTTCGAGTCCTGCTCGGGGAGCCATCCTCTTCCGTGCTTTTCCACCCTCCGTGGGCCAGCAACAGGAACTGAAATGGAAGTCTTCTACGATAGCCTCGCCGAGTGGTGGCCCGTGATCTCCCCCCTCTCCGACTACACCGGAGAGTGCGCAGAGATTCGTCGTGTCCTGAGGTCCCGCCGGCCTGATGCGCGGACCCTGCTGGAGCTGGGCAGCGGCGGCGGACATGTGGCCTTCCACATGAAGGCGGACCTCGACTGCACCCTGACCGACCTCAGCCCCGCCATGCTGGAGGTCTCCCGGCGCCTGAACCCCGAGTGCCTTCACATCCCAGGCGACATGCGCACCCTGGACGTCGACCGGCGCTTCGACATCGTCCTGGCCCACGACGCCATCGCCTACATGACCTCAGAGGCCGACCTGAGGGCCGCCTTCGCCACCGCCCGACGCCACCTCTCCCCCGGCGGGCTGGCCCTCTTCATTCCCGACGAGGTCCTCGAGACCTTCGAACCCGGCGAGTCCGATCTGTTTGGCGGCGAGACGCCGGATGGAAGGTCCGCCCGGGCCCTCGAATGGTGCGGCGAGCTGGCGGCGGACGGGACCACGACTGTCCACTACGCCTTCCTCCTCAGGGACGCAGCCGGCCAGGTGACCACCGCGGGCGAGACCCACCATGTCGGCGTCTTCGCGCGCGCCGACTGGGAGCGCTGGCTTGTAGCGGAGGGATTTTCGGTGGAGACTCTGGTGGAGCAGACGGACGAGGACCACACGCCGCGGTTCTTCTTCCTTGGGACCCGGACCTGACCTGCGGCGTCAGAGGTCGCCGGACGGCCGCGTCGTCGAACCGCCGCCGAAACTGAAGACCAACTTGATGAGATAGACACCGAGCAGCAGACCCGCAGCCGGGGACAGGCCGGGCGCAAGACTGACCGTCACCATCCCGGCCAGGGCCAGGGCCATCGCTGTGGCGTCGCCCCGGAACGCCCGGGGCGACAGGGCCAGGATGGCTCCAGCGCCCATCACCCAGCCCCAGGCGAGCAGCGCCGCAGAAGCCGAACCGGGAAAGATGAAGGCGATGGCCGCCGCGTGGGCGGCATGGACCGCCAGGAAGGCCAGCCGGTGGCCCCTAGACCGGGACCTCCAGTAGGCCCGCGTCCCGTCGCAAAGGTTGGCGACCGCGCCCCCGGCGAGGTCGAGGGCGACCAGGACCAGGAGGCCCAGCCTCAGAGGCTCCAGCCCCGCCACGTCTTCTCCGAAGGCGATGACAAGGCCCAGGGTGAAGGCCAATGCGCCAAGGTAGACGGCCGCGAGCTCCCTTGGGGTCGCGCGCTCCCCGTGCAGAAGCCGCAGGGGTCCGGGCATTGCGATCTGTCGCTTGATCCAGGTGGACATCCGTTGACCGCCTTCCGGGCCGGGGCAGACGACAGGCTAGCCCACAACCGCGCTTCCCTCCACACGTCAGCTGTGATCAGAGAGGCCGGGCAAACCAGGGGCGACCCCATGGCCTGGACCTCAGTCTATGTCGGCGAGGCGCCGGAGCGGGTGAACCGCTGGCTGGCCCACAGCGGAGTGTGCTCGCGGCGGGAAGCGGAATCGTTGATCGCGGACGGCCGGGTCTGGATCGACGGCGAGCGGGTCGACGATGTCGGGCGCAAGATTCTGCCCGGGCAGACCCTCAAGGTGATCGACGCATCCGGCGAGGCCGAAGCGCCGCTGACGATCCTGGTCAACAAGCCGCCAGGCCTCGTGAGCGCCCATCCCGCGCCCGGTCAGGACGAAGCCCGCAGCCTTCTCGTCTCCGCGCGCGCCGCTGGCGGCGAGACGCCGCCCCCGGACGACCTCAGCCTTCCCCCTGCAGGACGACTCGACCGGGAATCGCGCGGCCTGCTTGTGCTGACCTCCGACGGCGTGGTCGCGCGGACCCTCATCGCCCCGGACTCCGAGTTGAAGAAGACCTATGAGGTGCGGATCGAGGGCCGACTGACGCCGGGGGTCATCGCCCGCCTGCGCCACGGTCTCTCGCTCGACGGTCGCCCCCTGAAGCCCGCGGGCGTCTTCCGCAAGGGTGAAGACCGGCTTCGCTTTGTCCTGACCGAGGGCCGCAACCGTCAGATCCGGCGCATGTGCGAGCTGGTGGGACTGCGCGTCACGGACCTCCAGAGGACCCGCATCGGATCCCTGTCCTTGGAGGGCCTTCCCGAGGGCCGCTGGCGACGCCTGACGGCGCCGGAGCGTCGGGACCTGCTGGCGAGAGGCGACCCTTCCCAAGGCCCGGAATCCGGCCCATATCCTTTGGAGACCTGACGGGGACGGCGCGCCATGACCTCAACCACCCGACCCCTCTGGCGCCGCCGCGCTGTGCTCATCCTCGGCGGACTGGTGATTGTGGGTCTGGTGGGTCTTGGCCTCCGGAGCCTCAGGTCAGAGCCGGAGGCGCCGCCCTATAGGACCGGGGAGGTGGAATCCGGCGCCCTGGTCCAGACCGTATCGGCCTCAGGGGTGATCGAGGCCATGGTCACGGTGGAGGTCGGATCTCAGATTTCCGGCCAGATCCAGGCGATCATGGTGGACTTCAACGATCGGGTGACGGCGGGGCAGGTCCTGGCCGAGCTTGACCCCCAGACCTTCCAGTCCCGCCTTCGACTGGGCCAGGCCGATGTCGCTGCGGGCGAGGCCGCGGTCCGGCAGGCTGAGGCCCAGGCGCAGCAGGCGCGACAGGAACTCGCGCGCCGCAGGTCCCTCGCCGCCCAGGGCTATCTCTCGCAGGCCGCCCTTGAAGCTGTGGAGGCGCAGGCGCGGACCAGCGCTGCAGCCCTCGAGGTCGCCCGGGCCCGGGTCCAGCAGAGCCGGGCCAGCCTCCGGACCACTGAGGTGGACCTGTCCCGGACACGGATCGTCTCGCCCATCGACGGGGTCGTTGTCCTGCGGGCCATTGAACCCGGGCAGACCGTAGCCGCCAGCTTCCAGGCGCCGGTCCTGTTCCGCATCGCCCGGGACTTTGACCGCGTGAAGGTGAAGATCTCCGTGGATGAAGCGGACATCGGGGGCGTCAAGGAAGGTCAGGCGGTGACCTTCTCCGTGGACGCCTTTCCGGATCAGGTCTTCGAAGGCGTGGTCACTCAGGTCCGCAAGCAACCCGTGACCGAACAGAATGTCGTGGCCTACACCGTCATGGCCGAGGCGGCGAACACCGGCGGGCGCCT
>CANGRP010000125.1 GCA_947456005.1 Caulobacteraceae bacterium | reverse complement strand
TCCGCCAAGGCGGCTTCCTCCCGGCCTGGCGCCACCACGATCACCACCTCGCCCAGGGGGTGGTCCAGGGCGGGGTCTGCAGCCAGCACGTCCAGGGACCCGCGCACCAGGGTTTCGTGCAGCTTGGTCATCTCCCGGGCCACGGCCGCCGGCCGGGGTCCGAGCACCTGCGCCATATCCGAAAGGCTCGCCTGAAGCCGGCTGCCGCCCTCGAACAGGATGAGGGTGGAGCGCACTCCGGCCAGCTCGGCCATCTCGCGCCGCCGGGCGGCCGACTTCGGCGACAGGAAGCCGGCGAAGAGGAAGCGTTCGGCGGGCAGGCCCGAGACCGTCAGGGCCGCCAGGGCCGCCGAGGGGCCAGGCGCGGCGAAGACGGGCAGGCCCCGGGCGATGGCCTCCCGCACCAGGGGAAAGCCCGGGTCCGAGACCAGGGGGGTGCCGGCGTCGGAGGCCAGGGCCACCCGCCCGCCCTGTTCCAGAAGGGTCAGGGCCCGGGGCGCCGTGCGCCCACCGGCGTGCTCGTCATAGCGGGCCATGGGTTTCGACAGGCCATAGGCGGCGAGAAGCTTGCCCGTCACCCGGGTGTCTTCGGCCAGGACCAGGTCGGCCGCTGACAGGATGTCCAGGGCCCGCAGGGTGATGTCCCTCAGGTTCCCGATGGGAGTCGCCACCAGGTAGAGGCCGGGCGCCAGGGGGGCGTCGGACAGGGGCGGTGGCGGGGGTCTGCGGCTCATGGCCCAGCCTTCGCGGCATTATGCGGCCAATGCAAGGCGCCCTTTTCAGCGCGCCAGCAGGCGCTCCAGAACGGCGTTGAGCAGGCGGCGGCCGTCCTCGGTGACCCTCAACCGGTCCGGGTCGGCGGCCAGCAGTCCCGCTTCGGCGAGGTCGCGCACCTCGGGATGTCCGGGCGACAGGCCCAGAGGGGACAGCGCCCGGAAGGGGACGCCCTCGGCCAGCCGGAGACCGGAGAGCACCCGCTCCACGGCCGCCTCCGGCGCCACAAGGACCTCGATCTCTCCTTCCCCCTCGCCGCGGGCGACGGCGGCGATGTAGTCGGCGGGACGGGCGGCGCAGACCTGGCCCCGCCGCACCCCGTCCAGTGTGAGCCGCCCGTGCGCCCCCGGCCCGACGCCAAGCCAGTCGCCGCCCCGCCAGTAGGTCAGGTTGTGCCGGGACCGGTCGGTGGGGGTGCGGGCATGGTTCGACACCTCGTAGGCTTCGAAGCCTGCGGCGGACAGACGCTCCTGGGTCACGTCCCACAGGTCCGCGGCGCCGGAGTCGTCGGGCGGCGCCAGTCGGCCCCGGCGCACCGCCCGCTCGAAGGCCGTCCCCGGCTCGATGGTCAGCTGGTAGGGTGAGATGTGGCCGGCGCCCAGGGCCAGGGCCGTCTCCAGCTCCGCGGCCCAGGCCTGCGGCGTCTGGTCGGGCCGGGCGTAGATCAGGTCGATGGAGACGCGGGAAAAGACCTTCAGCGCCGTCTGCGTCGCCCGGCGACCCGCCGCCGCGTCGTGGTTGCGGCCCAGCTGGACCAGGGCCTCGTCCTCCAGCGACTGCAGGCCCAGGGACAGGCGGTTCACACCCGCTTCGGCGAGGCCGGCGAACCGGCCGGCCTCGGCGTCCGTCGGGTTCGCCTCCAGGCTCACCTCAAGATCAGGGCCGGCCTCCCAGAGCCGCCGGCAGGCGGCGATCACCTCCGCCACAGCGTCCGGGTCCATCAGGGAGGGCGTCCCGCCGCCGAAGAAGATCGAGGTCAGGCGCCGCGGGCCCGTCGTTTCGCTCCGCCGGGCGAGGTCGTCCAGGAGGGCGCGGGCGAGGGCCGCCGCCTCGCCGGGACGCCGGTCGCGGTGGACGTTGAAGTCGCAGTAGGGGCAGATCCGGGCGCAGTAGGGCCAGTGGATATAGACCCCGAAGCCCGCCGCGTCGGGGTCGGGGGTCAAGCCAGGGCCGCCTTCAGCCGTGCGAAGGCCCGGGCCCGGTGGCTCATGGCGTCCTTGGCCACAGGCTCCATCTCGCCGAAGGTCAGGTCATGGCCGTCGGGCCGGAAGATGGGATCGTAGCCGAAGCCCCGGTCGCCCCGGGGCGGAAAGACCAGGTCGCCGTCGATCCGGCCCTCCGCCACCACCGCCAGGTCATCGGGCCAGGCCAGGGCCAGGGCGCAGGTGAAATAGGCCCGGCGGTTGGTCTCACCCCGTTCCGCCAGTTCCCGCTCGATCCGCACCATGGCCGGGGCGAAATCCTTGCCCGGGCCGGCCCAGCGGGCCGAAAGCACGCCCGGCGCCCCGTCCAGTCCCAGGACGGACAGGCCGGAGTCGTCCGCCAGGGCCGGCAGGCCGCTGGCCGCCGCCGCCGCCCGGGCCTTCAGGAGGGCGTTGCCGGTAAAGGTGGCCTCGGTCTCTTCAGGCTCGGAGAGCCCCAGCTCACCGGCGGTGACCAGCCGGTAGCGGCCCTCGAGGATCTCGGCCAGCTCCCGGGCCTTGCCCGGATTGTGGGTCGCCACCACCAGCCGGGACCCGGCCTCCAGTCTGATCGCCATGAGTCGCTCCCCGGCCGGCGGGCCATTACCGTATTTTAACGCGAAAACTGCGGAGGACGCGACATAAGGGCGGATGAGGCGGAACGGAACCGGGGGCGCCGATATGCCGATCATGAGAACCCTGGGGCCGGGTTCGCTCTCCAGCTTCATGAAGGCGGTCCTGGACGTCGTCTGGGTCTTCCTGCTCGTGACCCTCGCCGTCCTCGCCGCAGGCCTGCTTTACGGGGTTCTCGCCGCCTTCAACCCGGACATGCCCTTCGCCCAGCAGGTCCGCTACGACGGCCTGGACCGACTGCAGGCCTGGGCCGTGGTCCTGGCCAGGATGGGAACCGCAGTCCTCTTTGTCGGCGGCGTCCTGGCGATCGTCAGCAGCCTGCGCAGGATCTTCGCCACCCTCAAGGCGGGCGACCCGTTCCATCCGGACAATGTCACCCGGCTCCGGGTTGTCGCTGTCGGGCTCGCCTGGCTGGAGATGGTCCGCTACGCGGTCTGGACCCTTGGCGCCCTCCTTCCGCCCCAGGCCGCGCCGGACCGGCCCAACCTGTCCCTGACCGCCTGGTTCTCCATTCTGGTGGTGGTCGTCCTCGCCGAGGTCTTCCGCGAGGGCGCGCGGCTTCGGCGTGAAGCGGAACTGACCATCTGATGCCGGTCCGCCTTCATCTTGACCGGCTCCTGGTTGCGCGCCGGATGTCCCTTGAGGAACTGTCCGACCGGACGGGGATCTCCGCAGCCAACCTGGCCATCCTCAAGGCGGGGGACGCCCGCGCCCTGAGGTTCTCGACCCTCGACGCCCTGTGCCGCGAGCTCGCCTGCCAGCCGGCCGACCTCATGACCTGGGAGCCCTGAGCCGACGGGTGTCGCCGCAATGCAACAATTGGGCCCCTCAGGCGCCCTGCGGACCTTGCGTGGCCGGGCGCACGGGACTATGTGCACCGCAACATTTGTTGCATTGCACAAGGAGCTTCCCATGGCTCATGTCCTGGACATCCGCGACATCCCCTTCTTCGAAGGCCTCCTGCGCCGGCTCGAGGCCTTTCTCGACGGCCTGATGATGCCGTTCGCCGAGGAAATCGGACGGGTCTCGCCGGCCGCCTTCCGCCACCTCCTGAACGCCCGCTTCTGATCGCGGAATCCGCCGGCCGTCGCTGTCTCTCCCGACGGCGGACCGGCGCGGGAACGGGCGGCCCCTCCGGAGTCGCCCGTTCCCTCTATCCGGCTCAGGCCGCCGCCGCCGCCCTCTGAAGGGCGAAGAGCTCTGAAATCCCCTTCTCCGCCAGGCCGAACAGGGCTTCGAACTCCGCACGGGTGAAGCCGCGCTTCTCTCCGGTGGCCTGGATCTCGACAATGTCGCCCGCCCCCGTCAGCACGAAGTTCGCGTCGGCCTCGGCGTTGGAGTCCTCCTCGTACTCGAGGTCCAGGACCGGAACCCCCTGACAAACCCCGCAGGACACGGCCGCCACCTGGTCCAGCAGGGGCGAGCGGGCGATCACCCCCTCGCGGACCAGCATGTCGGTCGCCTGCCTCAGGGCCACCCAGGCCCCGGTGATGGCCGCCGTCCGGGTGCCGCCGTCCGCCTGGATCACGTCGCAGTCGAGGGAGATCTGTCGTTCGCCCAGGGCCGCCATGTCCACCACCGCCCGAAGGGACCGGCCGATCAGCCTCTGGATCTCCTGGGTCCGTCCCGACTGCTTGCCCTCGGCGGCCTCCCGCCGGCCGCGGGTGTGGGTGGCGCGGGGCAGCATGCCGTACTCGGCGGTGACCCAGCCCTGGCCGCGCCCGCGCAGGAAGGGCGGGACGCGCTCCTCGACGCTGGCGGTCACAAGGACCCGGGTATGCCCGAAGGCGACCAGGCACGAGCCCTCCGCATACCGGTTGACGCCCGTCTCCAGGGTCACGGCCCTCAGGCTGTCGGCGGCGCGGTCGAAGGGTCGCTTGGCGGTCATGGAGGAGGCTCGATTCAGGGGAAGAGGTTCGGCGCCTTGCGCCGGCGGGGTGGGTGCTTATCCTGCAACTCAGGGCCTGCGTCCATGCCCGACCGGAAACAGGGATCGCCAGACCGTGACCGGCCAGTTTTTTCCCGGGGGACCTTCCCTCGCCGAACTCGACAGCCGCGCCCGCGACATCTTCCGCCGGGTTGTCGAGACCTATCTCCAGACCGGGGAGCCGGTGGGGTCGCGCACCCTGTCCCGGGGCGGGGTGCAGCTGTCCCCCGCCTCCATCCGCAACACCATGCAGGACCTTACCGAGCTGGGCCTGCTGGGCGCCCCGCACATCAGCGCCGGCCGCCTGCCCACCCATGCCGGCCTGCGCCTCTTTGTCGACGGCCTGATGGAGGTCGGCGACGTAGGCGACAGCGACCGCCGGGAGATCGAGCAGCGCCTGGCCGGCCGCGGGCGCTCCTTCGAGGACATGCTGAACGAGGCCTCGGCCCTTCTGTCGGGCCTGGCGGGAGGCGCCGGGATCGTCGTCGCCCCGGTCCGCGAGGCCGGCGTGAAGCATGTGGAGTTCGTCGCCCTCGGCGGCGGACAGGCCCTGGCGGTCATGGTCTTCGAGGACGGCGTCGTGGAGAACCGCCTCATGCAGCTGGCCGCCGGGGTGACGCCTTCGGCCCTCCAGGAGGCGGCGGACTTCCTCAACGCCCGGATGCGCGGCAAGACCCTGGTCGAGGCGGGTCAGGACATTCGGCTGGAGCTGGAGCGCGCACGCCGCCAGCTCGACGTCGCTGCGGCCCGCCTGGTGGAGGAGGGCCTGGCCGTCTGGGGCGGGGGCGAGGGGCGCGACCGCGCGCTCATCGTCCGGGGCCGGGCCAACCTGCTGGCCGACCGGGAGACCCTTGAGGACCTCGAGCGCGTCCGCATGCTGTTCGACGACCTGGAGCAGAAGGAGCAGCTGATCAGCCTGCTTGACGGGGTGCGCGAGGCCCAGGGCGTACGGATCTTCATTGGCGCCGAGACCCGTCTTTTCTCGCTTTCCGGTTCCGCGGTGATTGCCGCGCCCTATATGTCAGGCCAGAAGAAGCTGCTGGGCGCCATCGGCGTGATCGGCCCGACGCGGCTGAACTACGCCCGGGTCATCCCCCTGGTGGACTATACCGCCAAGGTGCTGTCACAGATGGCCGGGGTCTGAAGCCAGTCCCTGGCCCGGCGAGCGACACCCGGCTCCCGGCGTCCGGGTCCACAAGGTTGAGTGAAACATGTCCGATCATCCCCAGTCCCCAGACGAGATCTCCCCGGCGACCGCCCCTGGCGGCCAGGATTCCGACGCCCAGGCGGCCCTGGCGGCCGAGAACGCGTCGCTGAAGGAACAGGTCCTCCGCTACGCCGCAGATGCAGAGAACGTCCGGCGGCGCGCCGAGCGCGAGACCAATGACGCCCGCGCCTACGCCATCCAGAAGTTCGCCCGGGACCTCCTCGGCGTCGCCGACACCCTCGGGCGCGCCCTCGCCGCCCCGCCGTCCGGTGAAGACGCCGGGGTCCGCAACTTCGTGGTCGGGGTCGAGATGACCCAGAAGGCCCTCCTCGCCGCCTTTGAGTCTAATGGGCTGAAGACCGTCACCCCCGCGGCGGGCGCCCGGTTCGACCCGCACCTCCACCAGGCCATGATGGAGCAGGACAGCCCTGACCTCGCCCCCGGTGCGGTGATCCAGTGCCTGCAGCCCGGCTATGAGCTGCTGGGCCGTCTGGTGCGTCCGGCCATGGTCGTGGTCGCCTCCCGCAACTCCGGCGGCGCGGCCCCGGAGGGCGAGGCTCCGGGCGCTCATCTGGACACCCGGGCCTGACGCCGGACCCCTTTCCTAAGCCCAACAAATGATTAAAGTCGGGAGTCCACCTCCCGGGGCGGATTCGGCGCGGCCGGTCCCGTCCCCGGCCCACACCGGACCCGACAGATGAAGCTGACGATCGAGCGCGCCGCCCTGCTGAGAGCCCTGGGCCATGTCCAGAGCGCGGTGGAGCGCCGGAACACCATCCCGATCCTCTCCAATGTCCTGCTTTCCGCCGAGCGCGGTCGCCTCAGCTTCTCCGCCACCGACCTGGACATGGAGATCATCGACGAGGCCGAGGCCCGGGTCGAGCAGGCCGGCCAGATCACGGCCCCGGCCCACACCCTCTATGAGATCGTCCGCAAGCTGCCCGAGGGCGCCGAGGTCACCCTGGCCTGGACCGGCGAGGATCCCCGCCTGTCCGTCTCCGCCGGCCGCTCACGGTTCAGCCTTCCCGTCCTTCCGGCCGGCGACTTCCCGGTCATGTCCTCCGACGGCCTTTCCGGCCGGGTGGGCGTGGACGTGAACGACCTGATCCGCCTGATTGACCGGACCCGCTTCGCCATCTCCACCGAGGAGACGCGCTATTATCTGAACGGCCTGTACCTGCACACGGTCACCGAGGGCGGCCTGCCCCGCCTCCGCGCCGTTGCCACCGACGGCCACCGCCTGGCCCTGGCCGAAATGCCCGCGCCTGAAGGTTCGGCGGGCGCGCCCGGCGTCATCGTGCCGCGCAAGACCATCGGTGAGGCCCGGCGCCTCCTCGACGACGCCGGCGAGAGCGTCGACCTCGCGGTCAGCCCCCAGAAGGTGCGCTTCGACTTCGGCGGCGCGGCCCTGACCTCCAAGGTCATCGACGGCAGCTTTCCGGACTACGCCCGTGTCATCCCCCGGGACAACAACCGGGTCATGATGGTCGACAACAAGCTCTTCGCCCGGGCCGTGGACCGGGTGGCCACCATCTCGGCGGAGAAGAGCCGGTCGGTCCGGATGTCCATCGAGGCGGGCCGGCTGACCCTGACGGTCCGCAACATGGAGGCGGGCCAGGCCGTCGAGGAGCTGGAGATCGACTACGACGGCGAGGCGTTCGAGCTCTCCTTCAACGCCCGTTATCTCCTGGATGTGACGGACCAGATCAGCGCCGAGCAGGCCGAGTTCCGTTTCGGCGGCCCGAACGACCCCGCCCTGGTGCTGGATCCCACCGACCCCGACGTCCGCTACGTGCTCATGCCGCTGCGGGTCTGACGCGCCGATCGACCCTCACCCCGGCGTTCCGAAGCGGCTATAGACTGGGCCCGTGCGCTCGGTCCTCACACGCCTGTCCCTGACGGACTTCCGCTCCTACGAGCGGGCGGATATCCCGCTGGATGGCCGCATGGTGGTGCTGACCGGGCCGAATGGGGCGGGCAAGACCAATATCCTGGAGGCTGTTTCCCTCCTG
>CANGRP010000124.1 GCA_947456005.1 Caulobacteraceae bacterium | reverse complement strand
GTCTTCTGGAGGTTGGTCTCGCGCTTCTCTGCAGTGACGATGACCTCTGAGAGCATGCCCTCGTCGGCGTCCTCGGCAGCAAGCGCGGGCCCGGAGAGGGCCACGGCGGCGACGCTGGCCAGAAGGGCGTGGCGACGGATCGGGTGAAGTCGGGAAAGATACATGGGAGCCTCCAGCAGGCCCCCTGACTGCCCATGCCGGATGTCACGCCAGTGTCAGTTCGACGTCGACGCGGCGACGTTCCGGCGACGCTTCGATGACGCCGGCCTCAACCCACCGCCTCCGGAGGCGCCAGTCCCAGGGCCTGACTTCGAACCCATGGCCCGTGGGACATGGCCCAGATTTGAGACATTGGCATGCCGCCCTCTGGCGCGGTGAGGGGCGGGTCAATGGATCGCAGGGCCGGATGAATCCTGGTGGATGCGACAGGGATCGAACCTGTGACCCCCTCGGTGTGAACGAGGTGCTCTACCGCTGAGCTACGCATCCGCCGGAAGGGTTGCGGCTATAGCCTGCCCGCCTGCCGGCTGCAAGCGGGCCCCGGCCCTCCGTCAGGGCTCGGGGCGGAAGGCGATCAGGGCGTTGCCGGCCGGCTGGCCGAAGGCGGCGTAGCCGGAGCCGACGAAGACCATGCCGCCGCCGGCGAAGAGGCCGCCGGAGTCCACGGCGCCGCCCCGGGCGGGCACGCCGTTCAGGCTGTCCCGGGGTCCGGCGGTCTCGAGGCTGGCCAGCACCTTTCCATTGGCGGCGTCGAGCACCCAGAGGCGGCCGTCCAGGCCGGCGGCGATGACGGCGCCGTCCACCACCAGGGGCGGGGCGGAGATGCCGGCCCGCTCGCAGCCGGGGCCGCGGGCCTTGCGGGCCTCGCTACAGTCGGGAAGGACCCGCCAGGACCAGAGGCGCCTGCCCGTGGCGGCGTCGAGGGCGTGGACCCCCGAGGCGCTGACCGGCTCGGGGACGCCAGGATCGGCGATGGGGGCGAAGACCCGGGTCTCATCAGCGGCGATACCCCAGTGCACCCCGCCCAGGGGTGTGCCGGGGCCGAACTTGTCGCTCCAGACCTTGCGGCCGGTCTTCAGGTCCAGGGCCCAGACATCGCCGGACTTCTGGCCGGCGAGGACCAGGGTGCGCCCGCCCGCCGGGAAGAGCACCGGTCCGCCGCCGAAGTCGTGGTCGCGCAGGACGCTGTCGCTGTCGAAGAAGAAGCAGTTGGGGCCGGGCTTGCGGCGGCTCTCGCGTCCGGAGGGGCAGGACATGTTCCACACGTCGTTGGCCAGGGCCTGGAAGACCCACTTCTGCTTCCCGGTGGCGAGGTCCAGGGCGATGATGGCGTCGGAGGTCCCGGTGGCCGGCGGCGAGGTGTTCTCGCCCGTGGAGGCCAGGACCAGGCCGAGCTTCAGGTCCACCGCCGGGGTGGACCAGACCGGCGCGCCGGAGGGGCCCCGCATCTCCACGCCAGCGCTGTTCTTCACGCCCAGGGGCTTGGCGTCGGGCGTCGCATGCCAGGTCCAGATCACCTTGCCGGAGGTGGCGTCCACCGCGCTGACGGCGCCGTGGGTCGAGCAGCAGGCGAAGGTCGGGCGCATGGCCTGGGCCACGTCCAGGGCCGAGATCGGGACGATGAGCCTTTCGCCGGCGAAGACCGGGGCGCCGGTCAGCACGCTGCCCTTGTCGTGGCGGGGATCGGCCCGCCAGATCAGCTTGCCGGTCCCGGCCTCCCAGGCCTGCAGCTGGCCGCCCTCGTCGCCGCCCACCACCGCCAGCGGCCCCGCCTTGCCGAGGCGGCCGATGGCCAGGCTGGTGCGGATGCCCGAGGGCGTCTTGGCCGCCCACTTGATGCAGCCCGTCCCGGCGTCCAGGGCCAGCAGGGTCGAGGCCTGGCTGGCGGCATAGAACAAGGTCGAGCCCAGCAGGACGGGCTGGGAGCGCATGGTGGTCGCATTGGGGATGGCCAGGGTCCAGGCGGGCTTGAGCCGGGCCAGGGAGGCGGTGGTCAGGCCGGACTGGCCGGCGGTCAGGCGGCGGCGGTTGTCGGCGCTGATGCCGAAGCCCTCGGACGGGATGGGGTCGTTCACGTCTATCGTTCTGCGGTCAGCGGGGCAGCGGGCGGTCTCGATCCAGTCGTCGGAGACGGGCGTCGGCTTCGCGGCCAGGTAGTCGACGACGGCGCGCAGGTCGTCCGGGGAAAGGCTGTCGCCGATGCCCTTCATGACCCCGGTGGTCAGGGAGGCGCGCAGGGTGCGGGCGTCCATCTGGCGCAGGCTGGCCACAGGGGCGGCGCGGCTACCGGGCTCGGGGGCGTTGTGGCAGGCGGCGCAGGCCCGGTCATACACGTCCTTCCCGGGGTGGATCTCGGCGGCGAGGGCAGGAGCTGCGAGGGAGGCGAAGGCCATGGCCGAGAGCGCCGTGAGGCGCTGCGTGATGGATGCCGGCATGGTCTTCCCCCAAGGCTTCGTCCTGAACGCGGCGAAGCTCACAGCGTCAGGATAGGCCGCGATTCACACGGGCGCCAGAAGCTCCAGGCAGGCAGGCAGGAGGTCGTCGAAGTGGTCGATCAGCCGGTCGGGGTCCAGGTCCCTTGCGGGAACCTCGGTGTATCCGAAGCTGACCAGGACAAGCGGGGTCCCCGCTGCCCGGGCCGCCCCGGCGTCGGTGCCGGCGTCGCCTACCATGACCGCCCGGCGGATGTCGCCGCCTGCGGTCTGGATTGCGAGTTGAAGATGGCGGGGGTCGGGCTTGGGCGCGGGCGCTAGGTCGGCGCCTATGACGGCGTCGAAGTGGCGGGCCAGGTCCAGGGCCTCCAGGATGGGCGTGGACAGGCGGGTCAGCTTGTTGGTGCAGACGGCCAGCCGGGCGCCCGCAGCGCGCAGGGCCTCCAGGCTCTCCGGCACGCCGGGGAAGGGGCGGGTCAGGTCGGCGCTATGGAGGTTGTAGTGGGCGATGAAGCGCTCGAAGAGGGCCTCCAGAGCGGCGCCCTCGACAGCCAGGCCCTGTGCCTCGAAGCCACGCTGGATCAGCCGTCGGGCGCCGTGGCCGATCAGGCTTCGGCCCTGATCGAAGGGCAGGGGGGCGATCCCCTCCTCGCCCAGGAGGTGGTTCAGGGTTCCGACCAGGTCGGGGGCCGAGTCCACCAGGGTCCCGTCGAGGTCGAAGGCGATGACGGCGCCGGCCAGGGGCTGGGCTGCGGGGGGCATGGACGCTCCGGTGCAAGGGGCCGCCTGGGGCGGGGACTCCGCTGGCGGTTTCGGCTAAAGCCGCCATGATTGCAATCTCGCCTGCGATTCCGGGGTTTCCGCCATGACCGCCCGCGCCGCCGTCATCCTCGCCGCCGGGCAGGGGACCCGGATGAAGTCCCCCATCCCCAAGATGCTCCACAAGGTCGGTGGGCGCACCCTGCTGGACCGGGTGATCGACACCGTCCTCGAGACCGGCTGCGAGCGCGTGGTCGTGGTGGTCGGGACCCACAGCCCCGCCGTCCGCCAACTGGTCGAGGCCCGCCTCGGCCCCGGGGCGGCGGCGGTCCAGGATCCGCCCCTGGGCACCGGTCACGCCGTCCTTGCCGCTGGACCGGCCCTGGCGGATTTCGATGGCGACGTGATGGTGGTCAATGGCGACTGCCCCCTGCTGGCGCCGGAGGACCTCGACCCCTTGTTCAGCCTGAGGGCGGAGGGGGCGGACCTGGCCCTGCTGGGCTTCGAGCCGGCCGACCGCCTGTTGTATGGACGCATCCTCTCCGGCGCCGACGGCGAGGTCCGGCGCATCGTCGAGGCCCGGGACGCCTCGCCCGCGGAGCTGATGGTGCGGACCTGCTATGCGGGCATGCTCTGCGCCGACCGCGCCCGCCTGTTCGACTGGCTCTCGCGGCTGACCAACGCCAACGCCAAGGGCGAATACTACCTGACCGACGTGGTCTCCATCGCCGCGGCGGAAGGGCGGAAGGTCCGGGCCCACTACGCCCCCGAGACTGCTGTCATGGGCGCCGACACCCCCGCCCAGCTGGCCCAGGCCGAGGCCGTCTTCCAGCAGCGCCGCCGGATCCACTTCCTGTCCGAAGGCGTGGTCATGCCGGCGCCAGAGACCGTGCACTTCTCCTGGGACACCCGGATCGAGGCCGGCGTCCAGGTCGAGCCCTTTGTGGTCTTCGCGCCCGGAGTCAGCATCGAGACCGGTGCAGTGATCCGCGCTTTCAGCCACCTGGAAGGCGCCCGGGTCGGGCCCGGCGCCCTGATCGGCCCCTATGCCCGCCTGCGCCCCGGCGCGGACATCGGCGAGGAGGTCCACATCGGCAACTTCGTCGAGGTCAAGAAGGTCCGCCTGGACAAGGGCGCCAAGGCCAATCACCTGGCCTATCTGGGCGATGGCACCGTGGGGGCGGGGGCCAACATCGGCGCCGGTACGATCTTCTGCAACTATGACGGCTTCGACAAGTACGAGACCCACGTGGGCCCGGGCGCCTTCATCGGCTCGAACACCGCCATCGTCGCGCCTCGGTCCATCGGCGCAGGCGCCATGACGGGCTCGGGTTCGGTCATCGTCCGTGACGTGCCTGACGAGGCCCTGGCCGTAGCGCGGGGCGAGCAGAGCAACAAGGCCGGCTGGGCCGCCGCCTTCCGCGCCCGAAAGACCGCCGAGAAGGCGGCCCGGAAGGCGAAGGGCGGCTCATGAACGCCGAGGACCAGAAGCGGGCCGCCGGCGAGGCCGCCGCCGCCCTCGTCCAGCCCGGCATGGTGGTGGGCCTGGGCACCGGCTCCACCGCCGCCTGGTTCGTGCGCGCCCTGGCCTCCCTGAAGCCGGACATTGTCGGCGTGGCCACCTCCCGGTCCACGGCGGCCCTGGCGCAGGAGCTCGGGATCCGGGTGGCTGAGCTGGGCGAGACCGGGCCCATCGACCTGACGGTGGACGGCGCCGACGAGATCGGCCCGGCCCTCTCCCTCATCAAGGGCGGCGGCGCGGCCCTGCTGCGCGAGAAGCTGGTCTGGGAGGCCTCCCGCCGCTGCGTCGTCATCGCCGACGCCGGAAAGCGCGTTTCCCGCCTGGGGGCCTTTCCCCTGCCCGTGGAAGTGATCGCCTTCGGGCACCGGACCACCCTGGACCGCATCTGCGACGCCCTGTCCGAGTGCGACATCGGCGCGGCGCCCCGGCTGAGGATGAAGGACGGATCGCCGGTCCTGACCGACGGCGGGAACGTGATCTACGACATCGCCTGCGGCCGTATCGACGCTCCGGCGTGCCTGGCGGCGGCGCTGAAGTCGGTGACCGGCGTGGTCGACCACGGCCTCTTCCTGGACCTCGCCGACCTGGCCCTGGTGGCCACGGACGCCGGTGTTCAGGAGATCGAGCCTTAGCCGCCAAGGCCCGCATTCAACAGCGACCCGATTTGCTCTAGGGTCGCGCCGCCGCCGCAGGGGAAGCCCGATCATGAGCCAGTTCGACTACGATCTCTTTGTCATCGGGGCGGGGTCCGGCGGTGTGCGGGCCGGTCGCCTGGCCGCCGCCTCAGGCGCCCGGGTGGCGGTGGCCGAGGAGTACCGGGTCGGCGGCACCTGCGTGATCCGGGGCTGCGTGCCCAAGAAGTTCATGGTCTACGCCTCGGAGTTTCCGCACTACGCGCACATCGCCGAGGGCTACGGCTGGTCGGCCTCGGGTGCGACCTTCGACTGGACCTGTTTCCGGGAGGCCAAGGACCGCGAGATCGCCCGACTCTCCGGTCTCTATGTCGCCAACCTCACCCGTTCAGGCGCAGAAATCCTGGAAGGGCGGGCCGTACTGACCGGCCCCAACAGCCTTGAGGTCGAGGGGCGCGGGGCGATCACCGCCGAGCGCATCCTGGTGGCGACCGGCGGGCGTCCCTGGAAGCCGGAGGATCTTCCCGGCGCGGACCTGGCCATCACCTCCGAGGACGCCTTCGACCTTCCCGCCTTGCCGGAGCGCATGGTCATCGTTGGCGGCGGTTTCATCGCCGTGGAGTTCGCCGGCATCTTCAACGGCCTCGGCGTCGATGTGACCCTCGTCTATCGCGGCGAACAGATCCTGCGGGGCTTCGACGAGGATATCCGCTCGCACGTGGCTGCAGAGATCCAGCGACGGGGTGTGAAGCTCATCCTGGGCGCCCATCCGGTGGCGCTCTCCGGTGCGTCCGGCGCCCTGCAGTGCCGCCTCTCGGACGGCCAGGTCCTCGCCGCCGGAGAGGTCATGCTGGCGACCGGCCGCAAGCCCCACACCCGCGGGCTGGGCCTGGAGGCGGCGGGGGTGAAGACCGGTCCAAACGGCGAGATCCGCGTCGACGCCTGGTCGCGATCCTCCACGCCCTCCGTCTGGGCCGTTGGCGATGTCACAGACCGGATCAACCTGACCCCCGTCGCCATCCGCGAGGGCGCCGCCTTCGCCCGGACGGAGTTCTACGGACAGCCCACGCGGTTCGACCATGAGGCGGTGGCCTCGGCCGTTTTCAGCCAGCCGCCGGTCGGCACAGTGGGCCTGACCGAGACTGAAGCCCGGGCGGCCTACCCCAATATCGACATCTACCGCTCTCGGTTCCGGCCGATGAAGGAGACCTTCTACGGCGGCCAGGAGCAGGCCCTCGTCAAGCTGGTGGTCGACGCCGACAGCCAGCGGATGCTGGGCTGCCATGTCGTAGGACCCGACGCCCCGGAGATCATCCAGATGGCCGCCGTTCCGATCAAGCTCGGTGTCACCAAGGCCCAATGGGACTCGGCCTGCGCCGTGCATCCCACCCTCGCGGAGGAACTGGTCACACTGAGTGAGCCGGTCCCCCGGCCCACGGCCTGAGCTTGCGCCTCCACGAGACATCGCGAGGCCGCTGGACCACCGGGGTGATCGCCGGTCTCCTGGTCCTTACCCCCCTGCTGGGTTGGGCGGGGTCTCTGGGCTTCGCCCCCGCCGTCGCCCTCGCAGGTCTGCTGACAGTGTCCCCCCTGAGGGTGCGGACAGAGGACAGGGCCCTCCTTCTGGCCCTCTTCACGGCCCTGGTCTGGGCCTGCGCTTCCGTCTTCTGGAGTCCCTGGCGCCCCGGCGATCTCGAGGAACAGACGGGGCTGAAGCTGGTCTTCATGCTGGCCCTCTACGGGTGCGCGGTCAGCGCCGCCCGGGCGGTGCCGGAGGTCCGGCTTCCTGGGCTCGTCAAGGGTCTCGCAGCGGCGACTTTGATCCTGGCGCTTATCCTCCTTCTCGAGGCTGCAACCTCCGCTGCAGGCTACAAGATCCTGTTGGGCCTGATCGGCCAGGCTGTACGTCCCGACTATGCAATCAAGAACGTCGCCCAGGGCCTCTATGTCCTGACCCTTCTGGCGCCGATGGCCATCGCTGCGGTCGCCGGCCGGGCGAGGTGGCTCCTGGGGCTTGGCCTGGGCGCGGGGATCATCGGACCGGCCCTCGTCTTTGGCTACGACGCCCCCCTCCTGGCCCTGGCCTGCGCCCTCCTGGCGGCGGGCCTGGTCTGGGGCTTTCCTTTCATGGGACCCCGTCTCCTGGCGGGCCTTAGCGCCGGGGGATTCCTGCTGGCGCCGGTCCTCGCGAAAGGGGCGTTCGCCCTGGGGCTGGACGAGCGCCTGGGCCCCTTCTTCTCAGAGTCCTGGCTACAGCGCCTGGGCTATTGGAGCAAGGCGGTGGAGTGGATCTGGGCCCGTCCCCTACCGGGTTGGGGGCTGGATGCGAGCCGCGCCTTTGGGCCGGGAATCCAGCTTCATCCCCACAACGCGCCCCTCCAGGTCTGGATGGAGCTCGGCCT
>CANGRP010000123.1 GCA_947456005.1 Caulobacteraceae bacterium | reverse complement strand
GATATGTCGCACCGGCCCAGGAGAAGTGGCTCGAAAGGTTCCAGCTGTGAGCGCCGGCGCCCAACGCCCCCTGGCCATCCTGAACGCGCGGATTTTAGACCCGGCGTCCGGCCTCGATGCCCGCGGGGCCCTCTTCGCCCGGGACGGAGTCATTGAAGCCGTCGTGGCCGGGTCCGATCCGGGCTCAGTCGGCCCGGACCATGAGGTCATCGACGCGGGAGGGTCGCTGCTGATCCCGGGCCTCGTCGACCTGCGCGCCAAGACCGGCGAGCCAGGCTTCGAGACCCGCGAGACCCTGCGCTCGGCCTCCGAGGCGGCGGCGGCGGGCGGCGTGACGACCTTCGTGGTCCAGCCCGACACGGACCCGGTGATTGACGAGGCCTCGGTGGTGGACTTCATCCGCCGCCGGGCGCGGGACTCCAGCCTGGTCAACATCCTGCCCGCCGGCGCCGCGACCCAGGGCTGCCTGGGCGAACGCATGGCGGAGATCGGCCTGATGGCCGAAGCCGGCTGCGTCTATGTCACCGACGCCGACCGCCCGATCGTCAACTCCAAGGTCATGCGGCGTGTCCTGGCCTACGCCAAGGGATTCGGCATGCTGGTGGCCCACCGGCCTGCTGATCCCTGGTTGAGCGAGGGCGCCGCCGCCACTTCCGGGGAGTTCGCCGGCCGGATGGGCCTGCCCAGCGCCCCGCCCGAGGCCGAGAAGATCATGCTGGAGCGGGACCTCGCCCTGGTGGAGATGACCGGCGCGCGCCTCCTGGCCGACCAGGTCACCACCGCCTGCGCCCTGGAATCGCTGGAACGCGGCAAGCGGCGCGGCCTGCCCGTCTTCGCCTCGACCTCGATCAACCACCTGACCTTCAACGAGATCGATATCGGCGACTACCGCACCTTCCTGAAGTTCGATCCCCCCGTCCGCGGCGAGGACGACCGGCAGGCGGTGATCGAGGCCCTGGCCAGCGGCCTGATCGACGTGGTGGTCTCGGCCCACGCCCCGGCCCCCCCGGAAGACAAGCGCCTGCCCTACGCCGAAGCGGCCCCGGGGGCGGTGGGTCTGCAGACCCTTCTGCCGGCTCTTCTGGCCTTCCACCATGAGGGCCGGATCCCACTGAGCCAGCTGATCGCCGCCGTCACGGTGCGACCCGCGGACCTGCTGGGCCTGCCCTGCGGGAGGATTTCACGCGGCGCTCCTGCGGACCTGGTGCTGTGCGATCTGAACGCGCCCCTGGTCGTAGCCCCCGACTCCCTGAAGTCGCGCTCGAGGAATACGCCCTTCGACGGCCGCCGGCTGCAGGGCGCGGTCCAGAGGACCCTTGTCGCGGGACGGACGGTCTTTGCGGCCTGAGGCCTCTACGAAAAAAGGAACATTTGACGAACATTTCGGTGCGTGCTTGTCTGCGCCTGAAGGGTGACGCGGGGGTGGCGGCGACCTAGACTGCCCGGGCTATCGGAGGAGCCCGCCGCCCATGCCCAACGAATCACTCGTCATCGCCGCCGTCATGGTCGGGGGTTACCTCCTGGGGTCCACGCCCTTCGGCGTCATCAGCATGAGGTTGGCCGGCGCCGGCGACCCCCGCAACATCGGCTCGGGGAACATCGGGGCGACCAATGTCCTGCGGTCCGGCCGAAAGGACCTGGCCCTGCTGACCCTGCTCGGCGACGGGGGCAAGGGCGCCCTGGCCGTGCTGGCGGCCGTGCTGCTGACCCGAGGCGAGCCGGACGCCACCCGGCATACCCTGGTGGCCCTGGCGGCGGGATCGGCCTTCCTCGGTCACCTCTTTCCCGTCTTCCTGCGGTTCAAGGGCGGCAAGGGGGTCTCGACCTTCTTTGGCACCCTGTTGGCCGCCGCCTTTCCCGTCGGCCTGGCCGCCGCGGCGACCTGGGTCGTCATGGCCCTCCTCTTCCGGATCTCCTCGCTCGCCGCCCTCACGGCCGCCGCCCTAGCGCCCCTCTTCGCCCTCTTCGTCTTCCACTCCCCCCACGCCATCGTGACCCTGACCCTCTTCATGGGCGCCCTGATCTTCGTGCGTCACCAGGAAAACCTGCGGCGGATCCTCAAGGGCGAGGAACCCCGGATCGGTGGCGGCAAGCCGCCTGCGGCCCCGCCCGAACCTCCACCCGAGGCGCTGTGACGGACCGCCCGGACACCTTCAGGCGGGACTGGCTGCGACTGGCGCGGACACCCAGCGTCGGCGCCGTCACCTTCCGGGAACTGATCCGGCGGTTCGGCGATCCCTCCCTGGCCCTTGAGGCCCTGCCCGACCTGTCCCGCAGGGTCGGAAGGATGACGCCCATCGCGCCCCAGACGCCGGCGCAGGCGGAAGACGAGATCGCAGCGGGAGACGCCTTGGGCGCACGCCTGCTCCTGGCCTGCGAACCCGGGTTCCCGGCCCTGTTGGCCGCCCTTGACCCGCCGCCGCCCCTGATCTGGGTGCTGGGAGATCCCCGCCCACTCGAACGGACCTGCGTCGCCATTGTCGGCGCGCGGGCCGCCTCGGCCCTCGGCCTGAGGTTCGCCGGCGCCCTCGCCGCCGATCTCGGGGCCGCAGGCCTGACCGTGGTGTCCGGGCTGGCCCGGGGTGTGGACGGCGCCGCCCACAAGGGGGCCCTCGCCACGGGAACTGCGGCGGTCCTCGGCGGCGGGGTCGACGATATCTATCCCGCCCAGCACGCCGACCTCTACGCCGCCATCCTCGCCGCCGGAGGATGCATGGTTTCCGAGAACCCGCCCGGCCGCACGGCCTCCGCCGCGGACTTCCCCAGGCGCAACCGGATCATCGCCGGCCTCTGCCGCGCCGTCGTGGTCGTGGAGGCCGAACTGCGGTCCGGCTCGCTCATCACCGCGCGGCTGGCGGCGGAGATGGGTCGCGATGTCCTCGCCGTCCCGGGCTCGCCCCTCGATCCCCGATCCCGGGGCGGAAATGACCTTCTGCGGCAGGGCGCCGCCGTCTGCGAGGGCGCCGAGGACGTGCTTCGCAGCCTGGCCGGGCTGGCGGGCCTCGCCGAACCCGACCTTCCCTTCGAACCGGCGACGGCGGCCGGGCCGGGGCTGGCCGAGGCGGCGCCGGAGACCGCGCGGGACACCATCCTGGCCCTGCTGTCGCCCTCACCTGCGCCCCGGGACGAGATTGTCCGCCTCTCAGGCCTCTCGACCTCGGAGGTGAACGCCGCCCTGGCCGAACTGGAACTGTCCGGACGCGTGGTCTTCACAACCGGAGGGGGCGCGGCCCTGGCCTGAGGCCGGCCGCTTCCTCAGGCCAAGTTGACAGCCGCCCCCTCCGCGGCCCACTTTCCCGCCCCTTCACAGGGCCAGCGGGCCCCAAGGAACTGCATGCACCTCGTCATCGTCGAGAGCCCCGCCAAGGCCAAGACCATCAACAAGTACCTGGGGTCGGACTACAAGGTCCTGGCGAGCTATGGCCATGTCCGCGATCTGCCGCCCAAGGACGGCTCGGTCCGGCCGGACGAGGACTTCGCCATGTCCTGGGAAGTCGACGCCAAGGCGGCCAAGCGCCTGTCGGAGATCGCAGAGGCGGCCAAGGTCTCGGACCGCATCATCCTGGCCACCGACCCGGACCGTGAGGGCGAGGCCATCTCCTGGCACGTCCTGGATGTGCTGCGTCAGAAGCGGGCGGTGAAGGACAAGCCGGTCGAGCGCGTGGTCTTCAACGCCATCACGAAGTCGGCCGTGACCGAGGCGATGAAGTCGCCCCGCCAGATCGACATGGAACTGGTGGAGGCCTATCTCGCCCGGCGGGCCCTCGACTACCTCGTCGGCTTCAATCTCTCTCCCGTCCTCTGGCGCAAGCTGCCGGGCGCCCGTTCGGCCGGCCGGGTCCAGTCGGTGGCCCTGCGCCTTGTGGTGGACCGCGAGATCGAGATCGAGCGCTTCCTCACCCGGGAGTACTGGACGGTGGAGGCCGACATGACCTCGGCCGGCGCCCCCTTCACCGCCCGGCTGGCGGTGCACGAAGGGCGGAAGCTGACCAAGTTCGACCTGGGGGACGCCGACGCCGCCGAGGCCGCGCGCAAGGCGGTGGAGGCTGGCGCCTTTACAATTTCGGCCGTGGAGAAGAAGCCCGCCCGGCGCTCGCCAGCCCCGCCCTTCACCACCTCGACGCTCCAGCAGGAAGCGGCGCGCAAGCTGGGCTTCTCGGCCCAGAGGACCATGCAGGCGGCTCAGAAGCTCTATGAGGGCGTCGACATCGGCGGCGAGACCGTGGGCCTGATCACCTACATGCGAACAGACGGCGTCCAGTCGGCGCCGGAGGCGCTGCAGGAAGCCCGGGAGGTGATCTCGGGCCTTTTCGGAGGGGCCTACCTTCCGGAGAGCGCCCGCCAGTACCGCACAAAGGCGCGCAACGCCCAGGAGGCGCACGAGGCCATCCGTCCCACGAGCCTGGCGCGGAATCCGGGATCTCTGCGCCTGGAGGGCGACCTGGGCCGGCTCTATGAACTGGTCTGGAAGCGGATGCTGGCCTCGCAGATGGAGTCCGCCCGGATCGAGCGCACGACGGTGGACCTGTCGACGCCGGACGGCCGAACAGGTCTTCGAGCCACCGGCCAGGTCATCCTCTTCGACGGCTACCTCAAGGTCTACGAGGAAGGCCGGGACGACCCCGAGGACGAGGATGGCGGCCGCCTTCCGCAGCTGAACGCCGGCGCCGCCGCCGAAGTCCGCAAGGCCAAGGCCGACCAGCATTTCACCGAGCCGCCGCCGCGCTACTCCGAGGCCAGCCTGGTCCGGAAGATGGAGGAGCTGGGGATCGGCCGGCCCTCGACCTACGCCTCCATCCTGTCAGTCCTGCGCGACCGAAGCTATGTGCGGATGGACAAGAACCGGTTCATTCCCGAGGACAAGGGGCGCCTGGTGACGGTGTTTCTGGAGTCCTTCTTCAACCGCTATGTCGAGTATGACTTCACTGCGGCGCTTGAGGAAAAGCTCGACCAGGTCTCGGCCGGCGAGCTCGACTGGAAGGCCCTGCTGCGTGAGTTCTGGGGCGAGTTCCAGCCCGCCACCGCCGAGGTCCTGAAGCAACCGACCCGGGACGTGATCGAGGCCCTGAACACCACCCTGGGGCCCTTCCTGTTCCCGGGCGAGGGCGGCCGGACCTGTCCCAAGTGCGGCACAGGAGAGCTTTCCCTCAAGCCCAGCCGCTTCGAGCCCTTCATCGGCTGCTCCAACTACCCGGAATGCCGCTACACGCGGAAATTCGGTCCGCCGAGCGCGGAGGGTGAAACCCCGGCGGGCGACCGCGAGCTGGGAACCGACCCGGAGACCGGGCTGACCGTCTTCCTCAAGTCCGGGCGTTTCGGACCGTTTGTCCAGCTGGGCGAGGCGGAGAAGCCCAAGCGCGCCTCCCTGCCCAAGGGCTGGTCGCCAGAGGCCATGGACCTGGAAAAGGGCCTGAGACTGCTGCGCCTGCCCAGGGAGGTAGGTCTTCATCCGGAGGACGGAGGCGTCATCCTGGCCGGGATCGGGCGCTACGGCCCCTTCGTCCAGCACGCCGGTGTCTACGCCAACCTGCCGGGGGTGGACGAGGTGTTCGAGGTCGGGGTGAACCGGGCCGTGACCCTGCTGGCCGAGAAGAAGGCCGGGGGTCGCGCCGGCCGCGGCGAGGCCGCAGCCCTTCGGGACCTGGGGGCCCACCCGGCGGATGGCGCGCCCGTGAAGATCCTGTCCGGACGCTTTGGTCCCTACGTCAAGCATGGCCAGGTGAACGCCAACATTCCCCGGGGGTCCGATCCGGCGGAGCTGACCCTTGAGGCGGCCGTGGAACTGCTGGCCGCCCGCGTAGCCAAGGCCCCGGCGGCAAAGGGAAAGGCCCGCAAGGCTCCGGCGACCAAGGCGACCGCCGTCAAGACTCCGGCGGCGAAGAAGCCCGCCGCCAGGAAGGCGGCGGCGCGAAAGACCGCAAAGCCCGGAGCAAAGTCCTGAGAATGGGTCTAGTCTAGGCCATGGCCAGACCCCGACCGCCCCGCCGCCGCCCGGAAGGCGCCCGAACCGGGACCGCCGGCCACGGCCGGCGCCCGCCCCAGGGCCTGCCCGACCGCGAAACCCTGCTGGCCTTCATCCGCGAGACCGGGGAAGCCGAGAAGTCCGATATCGCCCGAGCGTTCGGGCTGAAGGGGGCTGACCGCATCGCCTTGCGCGACATGCTGCGCGAGCTCCAGGACAGCGGGGCCCTGGGACGGCGGGGTCGAAAGGGAGTCGCCATCAGCGGGGAACTGCCCCCTGTGGGCGTCGCCGAGGTGGTGGAGCGCGATCCGGACGGCGAACTGCTGGTGCGCCTGGTCAAGGGCGAGGATGCGCCCCTCGTGCGCCTGGCGCCCGACCGCAACGAGGCGGCGGCGGGCGCACCCGGCCTTGGCGACCGCCTGCTGGTCCGCTTCGAGACCACCGAGGCGGGCGAGACCGAGGCGCGGCTGATCAAGCGCCTGGGCGCGGCCGTCCACAGGGTGCTCGGCGTGGTCCGCAAGTCGGCCCGGCAGGTCCGTGTCGAGCCCGTGGACCGGCGCTCGCGGGACCAGGTCCTGATTGAGGGCCCGGCTCCGGCCGACCTGCGCGACGGGGACCTGGTTGTGGCCCGCCTGACCCCCGGGGGCCGGCGTTTCGGCCTGCACCGGGGCGAGATCCTGGAGCGCGTGGGACGGGAGGACGATCCCCGGGCCGCCTCGCTGATCGCCATCCACGCCCACGGTATCCCGACAGGCTTTCCCGAGGCGGCGGAGGTGGAGGCGGAGGCCGCCCGCGAGCCCGACCTCGCCGGCCGCGAGGACCTGCGCGCCCTGCCCCTTATCACCATCGATCCCCCCGACGCGCGGGACCATGACGACGCGGTCTACGCCGAACCGGACGAGGACGCTGGAAATCCCGGCGGCTGGGTGGTCTGGGTCGCCATCGCCGACGTCGCCGCCTATGTCCGGCCGGGCTCGGCCCTGGACCGCACCGCCCGGGACAAGGGCAACAGCGTCTACTTCCCCGACCGGGTGGAGCCCATGCTCCCGGAGCGGCTCTCCGCCGGGCTCTGCAGCCTCCGGGCCGGCGAGAACAGGGCCTGCCTGGCGGTGCGGATGGTCTTCGACGCGAGTGGGCGCAAGACGGGTCACCGCTTCGTCCGGGGACTGATGCGCTCGGCGGCCAAGCTCTCCTACGAGCAGGCCCAGGCCGCGATCGAGGGGCGGACGGATGAGGTCACCGGCCCCCTCATGGACCGGGTGCTGAAGCCGCTCTACGCCGCCTACGCCGTCATGCTCGACGCCCGGCGCCGGCGCTCGCCCCTCGCCATCGAGAGCCCCGAGCGCCGGATCCTGATGAATGCGGAGGGCCAGATCACCGCCATCCGGGCCCGGGCGGTGCTGCCGGCCCACCAGCTCATCGAAGAGATGATGATCCAGGCCAATGTCTGCGCCGCACAGACCCTGGAGGCCCGAAAGACGCCGCTGATCTATCGCGTCCACGACACGCCCAGCCTGGAGAAGGTCCATGCCCTGGCCGACTTCCTCGGCACCCTCGGCCTGCCCTGGTCCAAGGGCGAGGCGCCCCGGACGGACCGCTTCAACCGGCTGCTGGCGGAAACGCGGGAAAGCCCCAGCGCCGCCATCATCAATGAGGTCGTCCTGCGCAGCCAGATGCAGGCGATCTATGACACGGACAACATCGGCCATTTCGGCCTGAACCTGGACCGCTACGCCCATTTCACCTCGCCGATCCGGCGTTACGCCGACCTGATCGTCCACCGCGGCTTGATCCGCGCCCTGGGCCTTGGGGATGACGGACTGACGGACCGCGACATCGCCCAGCCCAAGGGCACCGCCGAGATGATCACAGCCGCCGAGCGCCGGGCCATGGCGGCCGAG
>CANGRP010000122.1 GCA_947456005.1 Caulobacteraceae bacterium | reverse complement strand
CCCTGCCGAGGGGCGTCTCGGCCCGCGCCAATCCCAAGAGCTCCACGGGCCGGGTCGACGTCTTCGTGCGCCTGCTCACGGACCACCAACCCGCCTTTGATGACGTCGCCGACGGCTACCGGGGCCCGGCCTTCGTCGAGATCGCGCCCCAGACCTTCCCGGTCCTGGTGCGCACCGGAACCCGCCTCAACCAGCTGCGCCTGAAGCGCGGCGACCCGCCGCGCCTCGCCACGATCAGCGTGGGCGTGGACCTGGAGAGCGAGGCCGTCGCCGGCTTCCGCGCCCGCCGCCATGCCGGCGTGGTCGATATGGACCGGGTCGCCGGCCACGACCCGTGGGACTTCTGGGAGCCCCTCACGCCGCGACGCGGAGAGCTGCTGCTCGATCCCGGCGAATTCTACATCCTGGCGTCCCGCGAGGCGGTGGAGATCCCCGTCCTGCAGGCGGCGGAGATGACCCCCATCGACCCCTCGGTGGGGGAGTTCCGGGTGCACTATGCGGGCTTCTTCGATCCGGGCTTCGGGGCCGCCGAGGCCGGCGCTGCGGGCTCACGCGGCGTGCTGGAGGTGCGCAGCCACGAGACGCCCTTCCTGCTCGAGCATGGCCAGACCGTCGCCCGCCTCGTCTTCGAGCCCCTGACGGAACGACCCACTCGCCTTTATGGCGAGGGCGGGAGCCACTACCAGAGGCAGGGCCTCAAGCTCTCCAAGCATTTTCGGCCCTGGAGCTAGGCTCCAGGTCGAGAGACTCAGAGCCGCTCGCGCACCGGCAGGTTCATGGTCGAGAACCGGTCGTCCAGGTGCTCGATCTCCAGGAATCCCGATGAGGCGCCGAAGGGCTTGTAGATCGAGAAGGTCTTGGCGATCCCGAGGGTGGCGGCGCTTTCCAGGGGCGAAACGAAGCTGCAGTCACGGTCCAGCCAGTGGGGCTGGCTCATCCAGTAGGACAGCTGGTCCCGGGTCAGGGCGTAGAAGCCCGAGTGCGGGTTGCGCGCCCGCTGGAAGACGCCCGCCCGGCCAAAGGGCGAGCCGTAGAGCGTGTCCTCGTCCGTGACATGGGACTTCATCCGGTCGGAGACGGCGGGGGCGAGGTCCCCGTCAATGTAGGTCTTCGGGGCGTGGCCCGCAGGGTTCAGCTCCACCCGGTTGGGCATGAGCACCCGGCGGGGGCCGAAGGTGCGGTTGAACCAGACCAGCTTGTCGATGAGGGCCGGGTCGTTGATCTTCAGGTCGTCCTCGCTGAAGACGAACAGGTCGTAGAGGTTGCGCCAGGCGGCGAACAGGCCCTGGGCGGTGAAGCCCAGCATGCGGGGCTGGTCGAGGGTGTGCTTGGCCACCCGCACGCCCATGGCCGTACAGAACTCCGGCGTCATCAGGTGCTTTTCGTTCGCCGTCGTGACGACGATGTCCACCGTGTCCTCGGACCGAGGCCCCATGTGGAAGGACCGCGAGCCCACGTCCAGCATGGCGCTGGAGCCGAAGTGCGCCCGCCAGCTGCGGATGGCGCCCTCCACCGCCGCCTTACGGTCAGCCTGGCGGCTGCCGTCCGTCGAGGCGTGCCGCGGCTTGGCCTCGGCGGCGAAGTAGTGAGCGAAGATGACCAGAATGCGCATAGGACCCGCCGTCAGATGTCTCCTGCTTCCTACAGGCCGACGCGCCCTGGGGAAAGCCGCGGCCTTGAGCCCCGCCCTCCCGGGCTGTAAGGAGGGAAGGCGCGCGGGCGTAGTTCAGAGGTAGAACGCAAGCTTCCCAAGCTTGATGTCAGGGGTTCGATTCCCCTCGCCCGCTCCAGTCGCACCTTCCATATTCATCCCGAAGAGTCTACAAACTCCCGGAAAACCGAGGGTTTATGGCCTTCGACCGTCCGGACTTGTCCCTAAGCTTCCCGCTGCATCCGGCCTCTCTGGGGGCTAATCCCCTCGGTGCTCCTCCACCATACGCACCGCAAAGTCGCGAAACTCAGGTGAAGACTTGTTCCTTGTAGCGCTCATCGTGGCTCCTACTCATAAACAGTAGCCTCCGGAAGACCCGGGACGCTTCAGTCGTTAGAGGTCGAGGCGAAACCGGCGTTTGGCCGTAACGGATGCACGATGCTTCAGATAGAAGCGCTCCGCCGCGACGTTCCAGTCGGGAGTCTGCCATTGAAGTTCATCTAGTCCTTGGCGGGTGGCGAACAGCTTCACGGCGTCAAACAGCAAGGATCCGACGCCTGCGCCTCGTGCGGTCTCGGTCAGGTACAGGCAATCGAGATGCAGGAACGGCTTGCCCGACCAGGTTGAGAATTCCCGGGTTGCGGTAGCGTAGCCGATAGGTCCGCCCCTTTCATCGAGGGCGAGCCACGCGAGCAAGCCGGCGCTCGGCTCGGCCAGGGCAGCCTTCAAGGTCTCTTCGGTACATGTCGCGGTAGCCCTTTCGAAGAGGGCATGGGTCTCGATCAATGGCAGCAGTGCTGGGACATGCTCCGGACCGGCAACCAAAACAAGGACACCTGAAGCCGATCCGGAACGCATGGCCTTCAGTCCCCAGACCCTGTGGTCAGGCTGAAGCCCTCGTCGACCCAGCCCGTAATCCCTCCTGCCATGATCTTGACCGGGCGTCCAAGCTCTGCAAGCCGCAAGGCCCCCCGCGCTGCACCGTTGCAGTGCGGCCCCGCACAGTAAGTGATGAACACCGTTTCCGGCGGCCAAGCGGTGAGCTTGGACGCGATGATCTTGCCGTGTGGCAGGTTGATGGCCCCGGGCACATGACCAGCAGCGAACATCCCCGGGCTGCGGACATCGAGGAGCACGAAGTCCGCTACCTTGGACAGCGCCTCGTGGACGTCCCAGCAATCCGTCTCAAACGTAAACTCGGCAGCGAAATGGGCCCTGGCTAGCTCGGATGGGGCAGGCGGAACGGCGGTGACGAATGTCGGCATGAAGAGTCTCCTTTCATGCCCGGCAATGCCTCTGAGCCAATCGCTCTGGCAATTGGCGTGAACGACAATATACGTACAGATTATGACAACAACCAATGGACCACTGGTCGTCGCCCTGCTTTATGACGGGTTATGCACCTTCGAGTTTGGCATTGTTGCCGAGATTTTCGGCCTATACCGGCCAGAGCTGGGTCCCGGGTGGTACCGCTTCGCCAGCGCAGCAATCGAGCCCGGCCCGTTGCATGCGCACGGCGGGTTCCTGATCATGCACGATGCCGGACCTGAGCTGATCGATGAAGCAGACCTCATCGTAGTACCCGGCTGGAAGGGGATCGACTTTCCGGTTCCGGAAGACCTGCTGGCCCGATTGAAAAGGGCTCACGCTCGTGGCGCCCGCCTCGCTTCGATCTGCTCCGGCGCCTTCGTCCTGGCCGCCACGGGGCTACTGGATGATGGCCCTGCTACGACCCACTGGCGGTATGCAGCAGCGTTACGGGCGCGATTTCCAAGCATAGAGGTCGATGACAAGGCGCTTTATCAGGTGCGAGACAGGATCTACACCTCCGCCGGGAGCGCCGCGGGCATGGACCTGATGATCGAACTGGTTCGGCAGGATTTCGGATCAGATGCCGCGAACTCAGTGGCTCGGCGCCTGGTGATGCCGGCGCATCGCCCCGGGGGGCAGGCTCAGTTTGTGGAACGCGCCGTGCCCTTACGTCCGGATACCAGCGTCGCTCCGGTCATCGAGCGTATCCGGCAAGATCTACGCAGGCCATGGACCACCGATGAGATGGCCCGCCTCTCCGGTATGAGCCGCCGGACGTTCGAACGCCGGTTCCGGGAAGCCACCGGAACTGGGCCAGGCGAATGGCTGATCGTGGCCCGGGTGGAAGCTGCCAAAGATATACTGTCCCGATCCGGCAATGCCGTTGACGACATCGCCGATGTGGTCGGCTTCGGTACAGCCCATACTCTTCGGCACCACTTTCGCCGGATCGTCATGCAAACCCCCAGTCAATTCCGCCGGGCATTCGAGAAACGTACACCGCCTGACGTTAGTGATGTCGGAGATTACAGGCCCCAACGGACAGGATCTTAATGTCCGGATTGGCTCCAACCGGGCAGCCTTCCACCGTAGCTTGAACGACCCGGTCTGGTCGATTTCGGTCAGTTCAATCGCCACTGACGCTTTCGCCCCCCACCGATACAAAGGCGCAGATGCTGTGCGACAGAGGATTGCTTAGGCTGGCCCCGGCCCCGCAGCTGGGGACATTGTAAAGCACACCGTACGCGACAAATCGCGGGCAGAGCGAACATAAAAGTCTATATTGTTCGGACATGTAATCCCACTACGAGTATATGGCAGCTTCTCCGTAAATTCTGACGGGCAATTCGCATCTGACCGGAGCTTGAAGTAATAAATTGAAAATAAGCCGCATTCACGACAGAAAATATCCAATCAAAACTGAATTGAAGTCCGCAGTCTGGGCAGTGGGTTCAATCTTCCAAGGTTTTCCACAGCCATCTGACGACTTCGGGGGCCAGTATGGGGACCTCGTAATCCGGTCGATCTGAACATCGGAAGATTTCTCATATGGCTTGGGCAGGAGTTGGCTTCCCCTCGCCCGCTCCAGTCCTTCCCGAGACGGTGCGGCCAAAACCAGCAGCCCAGACGAGCTTCCTCGCCGTCCGGCCCCCGGTCCAGGGGTGACGTCTCAAGGTGGACGAGCAAGGACCAACTCTGTGCGCGGCGCAATCGAACGGCAACCTTAAGCGGGTATTGTGGCTGTTTAGAACGGGTCAATCAGGCACAAGGTTGCTCCAGGATGGAAAGTGAACTGGATGGCGTTCGGATCCTGATCGTGGAGGACGAACCGGCCATCGCCGATATCGTTGATGTCTTTCTTGGGCGCGAGAACGCCCTGCGGCTGATCGCAAGGGATGGCGATGACGCGCTCTCGGCGGCGGCCTACTGGCGCCCCCACCTGATCGTGCTCGACCTGAAGCTCCCAAAGCGCGATGGCTATGCGGTTCTTGCGGAGCTGCGCGCGCGCGGAGGGCCGCCGGTGATCATTCTCAGCGCCCTGGGAGAGGATGTCGATAAGCTCACGGGTTTCCGGCTGGGTTGTGACGACTACCTGGTCAAGCCCTTCAACCCGCTGGAGCTGATCGCGCGCGCCAAGGCGGTGCTACGGCGCAAGAACCTGCTGGAACCGTCAAGGATTGTCACCCTGGGCGACCTGCAGGTCGATCTTGACCGCCATGTCGCCTCGGTGGGCGAAACCCTGCTGGAACTGACGCCCACCGAGTTTCGGATCCTGAGGGTGCTGGCCGAGCGGGCAGGTCGCCTGGTGTCGCGAGGACAACTGGTGGATTCCGCTATGGATGGCGAGGCCTTCGACAAGTCCGTGAATCCCCACATCAGCCGGCTTCGCCAGAAGCTTGAGGCGCTGGGGAACCTGCGCCTGGTCAGCGTCCGGAGCGAAGGCTACAGGCTCGAGGCGTTTCAATGAAGACCCTTTCGCTGAAGTTCCAGATCGCCTCCGTCACAATCCTGAGCGCCATCGTCGGCGCGGTTGCGGCCCAGGTCCTCCCTGGTGCGGTCTTCTCCTTGAGGGATTTCCTGTTCGAAGCGAGCCTCTCGCCGCAGGACAGGCTGGCGCTGGATCAACTTGAGCACGTTGCAGGCCGGTGTTCCGCGGCCTTCATGGACTTCCGAGACTCTCTGGGCTTCCATACTTGGCGACTGAGCTACGATCTTGTGGTCCTGCTTGTGGTGCTCGGGGCCGCCGTCGTCATGGGACTGGTCGCCTGGGGTCTCGCCGGTCGCCTCACACGCCCTCTCGAGATCCTGGCTGAGGCGGTGCGACGGGTCGCGAATGGCGATCGCAGGCCGCCCCAGCTCTCATCGGCCGCCACGTCGGAGGTCGCCGCCCTCAACGAGGACTTTCTGGCGATGACCGCCGCCCTGCGTTCGGCTGACGATGACCTGCGACTTCGGAGCGCGGCGCTCGCTCACGACATCCGTACGCCCCTCACCATCCTGCGAGGCCGCCTGGCGGGCCTCAAGGAAGGCCTCTTCACGGCGGACGACGCCTTCTGTGACGGGCTGGTCGAACAGATCGGCTGGATCGATCTTCTGGTCTCGGATGTGAACGCGCTCGCCGATGCGCGCCAGGCGGGGGCGGGCAAGCGGGAGAGGGTCGACCTTGGTGCGCTGGCGAAGGACAGCGTGGATTCCTTGCGTCCGGAACTGGAAGCCGGCGGCGTTTCGTTGACCCTCGACTCAGGAGAGGGCGTCCATGTCGAGGCGGACCCGGGGCGTCTGCGCCGCGCCCTGCTGAACATCCTTCGGAACCTGATCCGCTACGCCCCTGAAGCGCCCGCGACCATCGAGGTGTTTGCAGACGGAGCCGATGCCGTCCTCAGGTGCACCGATCATGGCCCGGGCTGGCCGCCGGGCGACCCTCGAGCGCTTGCTGAACCCTTCACCCGGGGCGAGGGGTCACGGTCCAGGCAAACGGGAGGGTCAGGTCTGGGCCTCTCTATCGTCCAGGCGACGGTTGCGGCCTATGGCGGCGTCTTGAACCTCAGGCGGGGCGCCGAAGGCGGAGCCATCGTCGAGATCCGGTTGCCTCTCCTGCGCTGACGCAATCATTGTGCAATCGTCGCGCAACCCGCTCGAACCCGTTCGCGCGCATCTGGTCTTCATCCCTCCCGTCAACTGCGACGGAGCCGGGGGAAGTTTCCAGATCAAGGTTCGGACAGGTCATGATGACAACAGCGGTTTCCGGTTTCGCAGGGCGAGTTCCGTTCGCCGGGCTGTTTACTGGCGCTCGCTCATGAGGTTGCGCGCGGGCATCCCCCTGGCTGTCGCGGCGATGGCTCTTGTCTCAGCGACTCCAATTCTGGCTCTGGCGTCCGAGCCGATGCAGGTGAAGAGTTACGCCCGGGAGTTCTTTGCGGACTTCGCCCCGAGCACGGCGCTCGACATGGTCGGAAGGGTCCCAGGCTTCACCCTCAATGAGGGAGAGACCCGACGCGGTTTCGGCGATACGGGCGGAAATGTCCTGATCAACGGCGCGCGCCCGGGCTCAAAGGCGGGCGGGCCGCGCGAGGCGCTGTCGCGGATCCCGGCCTCGGCCGTCGTGAGGATTGATCTTGTCACCAACCCCACCACCAGCGAGGCGTCCGGACAGAGCGTCATCGTGGACCTGATCCTGCAGGAAACTGCGGTTTCAGGCTCCTGGACCCTGTCCCTTACTCGCACTCGGGACGAGGTGTTGCGTCCGAAGGTGGACGCGAGCCTCTCCGGACCGATCGCCGGATGGCGCACGTCCGGGAGCGTTCAGTTTCGCCCCTGGAGCGATCCCTCAGATGGAACGCGCAGGCGGACCGGGCCGGCCGGTGAACTGCAGCTCTTCGAACAGATGACTGGTGATGTGAACGGCGTGCAGGTCACGCTTTCCGGAGATGCGCGACGAGAAGCGCTCGGCGGCGAATTCGCAGTGAATGGCCGGTTGGACGGGTATGACGTCGACGTGAGTTTCGCCCGCAGGGGCTTCATTGCACGCCTTCCGGCGGGGTCGGTCGATCAGTTTCAGGGAATCTCCTTCGACGACCGGAGCCTTAACGCCGAGCTTGGCGGAGAGTGGACCAGGAGGTTCTCGAACGCGGCGACCTTCAAGGCGCTGAGTCTTTTCAGTTGGAGGCAGGACGACTCCGACAGTGGAAGTCGGATCGAGAGGCCTCTTGGAACTCGGACTTCCGAAACTCTCTCAGTCTCTCGGCGGAACATGGTCGAGTGGGTCGGTCGCGCAACGGTGTCAGCGGGCGAAGGTCGCCTGCGCCCCGAGTTCGGGGGTGAGGCGGCCTTCAACAGGTTGGACTCGAAGCTGTCCCTGACGACCCGTGACTCCGCAGGGACGTTGACCCCGATATCCCTTCCGGCCGCCAATGTCGTCGTGGACGAATACCGCACGGAGGCGTTCCTCAGCCTTGCTTACGATATCTCTCCACGCTGGACGCTGGATGCCAAGGCGGCCTCGGAGTGGTCGGAAATCTCTGTCAGCGGCGACGCCCGCAATCGTCAGCGGCTTCAGTTTCT
>CANGRP010000121.1 GCA_947456005.1 Caulobacteraceae bacterium | reverse complement strand
TCGGTCTCGATCCTGGGGCGAACGCCCGGCTGGCTGGCCTACGACTATCCGATCGCGGCGAAGAGGGACCGGCGCGGATGGAAGGGCCAGAAGCAGGTCTGGTTCGCCTTGAGATTCGAGGGGGACGAAGCCGAAATCCGTCTCGACCAGCATCATCCGATGGAGTTCGACGCCTGGCGTTGGGGCCCCCTTGCGGACGCGCCTGAGCTCATCGTCCCGTTCAAGAAGCCTGTCTATGCGACGGTCGCCCAGGCCTTCGCACCCCTCGCCGACAGCCTGGCCGGGGGACGGCCGTGAGCCGTTCCCCTTCGATCATCATGGTCCACGGGGCCTTTTGCGGTGGCTGGGTGTTCGACGCCTTCCGCCAACCCTTCGAGGCGGCGGGCCACCCGGTCCTGGCGCCCGACCTCCGCGGCCACGGCGCCGGGGACCGGCCGGGCGAGGTGGGCGGCCTGTCCATGGCCGACTATGCCTCCGACATGGCCGGCCTTTGCCGCAGAGTCGCAGAGGCGGAAGGATCGGCCCCCATTCTCCTGGGGCATTCCATGGGCGGCCTTGTGGCCCAGATGGCGGCCCGGCGCGCTCCCGTCTCCGCCCTGGTGCTCCTGGCGCCTTCCGCGCCCTGGGGCGTCTTTGGATCCAGCATGGAGGAGGCGGTCACCGCCGCCGCCCTGCCCCTTCTGGCGCCCACCCCCTTCTCGCCCGTAGACCCGGACCTGCGGCTCCTGAAGGCCTTCAGCCTGGATCGCCTGGCGCCTGCGGCGCGTGAGGCGACGGCCCGGCGGACCCGGCCAGAGAGCGCACGGGCCATCCTCGAGACCCTGACCTGGTGGCTTGATCCGCTGATGACGACACTGCCGCCCTCCGGTCGCCTGGACGTGGGGTCCCTGGTTCTGGCGGGGTCCCGCGACCGCGTGCACCCGCCGGCGACTGTCCGGCAGGTGGCTGAACGCCTTGGCGGGGATTACCGCGAGATGGCGGGGATGAGCCACTGGCTGCCCGGCGAACCGGGATGGGAAGGCGTGGCCGGGGCGATCCTGGACTGGCTGGCCGCCCGAAACGGTCCGGCCGCCGCCTAGAACTGGCGCTCGGAGTACAGGATCTCGCCCATGCCCCACTTGGCGTTGACCTCGGTCCCGTCCGGCTTCTTGAGCTGGACAAAGACCAGGCCGATGGACTCCTTGTCCGTGTAGTACTCCCAGGAGCTCGTCACCCGCATGAAGTCGGTCGGCGGGATGTAGTTGTTCTCACGCTGGAGCAGCAACCGGGGCTGGTTCAGGAAGGCGAACTTGTCGAGGCCCAGGAGGACCGGCCGCTCGCCGCCACTGGTGTAGTTCAGGCCGATGCGGCAAACCTGCTTGTTCGAGCCGGGATCATAAACCGTCAGGGTATAGGGCTTGGCCACCAGGGTCTGGGTGAAGCCACCCTCCTTCCGGTTACGCTTGAAGCCGGCCGCCGGGGTGGCCAGCTTGGCAAGCTCCCCGCCACGCACCAAGGGCACGCAGACGGAGCGGATCACATTGAGGATCTGGCCGATCTCGCCATCGGTAGGCAGGGTCTCCACCACAGGGGGCGGAGGCGGGGGCGCCGGGGGCGCCGGGGCTGCAGCCTCAGCCGGAGGTGCAGGCGGTGGGGGCGGGGCCGGAACATCCTGGGCCATGGCCGGGAGGGCGATCGCCGAAGCGGCGACGAGGGTGATGACGGCGCTGCGCATTCTGTTTCCTCGTATCCTGTTGTCTTTCCCCCAGAACCTGAGCCCAAGGGTGGAGAACCATTTTGTCCGGATCGTGACGCTTGGCTAGACCTCGACGGCGGACTCCGCCAGCACGGTGAGGCCCGCCGGGGTCACGTCGGCGAAACCGCCCCGGACCTCGAAGGTTGTGACCTGGCCGTTCCGGTACAAGCGGAGCTGGCCTTCGCGCAGGGCGGTCATGAAGGGCGCGTGGCCGGGCAGGACGCCGAAGTCGCCTTCGGAGCCCGGCGCGTCCACCTGGTCGACCTCACCGGAGAAGAGTTCCCGCTCCGGTGAGACCAGGGAGAATTGCAGCTTGCCGGCCATCTGGATCAGGCTTCCGCCGCGAGCTGCTCGGCCTTGGCCACGGCATCCTCGATGGTGCCGACATTGTAGAAGGCGGCCTCGGGGAGGTGGTCGTACTCGCCGTCCACCACCGCCTTGAACGAGCGGATGGTGTCTTCGAGGCTCACGAAGATGCCGGGCATGTTGGTGAACTGCTCGGCCACGTGGAAGGGCTGGGACAGGAACTTCTGGATCTTCCGGGCGCGGGAGACCGTCAGCTTGTCCTCTTCCGACAGCTCGTCCATGCCCAGGATCGCGATGATGTCCTTCAGGGCCTTGTACTGCTGCAGGGTCTCCTGGACCCGGCGGGCCACGGTGTAGTGCTCCTCGCCGATCACCAGGGGGTCCATGATCCGCGAGGTGGAGTCCAGGGGGTCCACGGCGGGGAAGATGGCCTGAGCGGCGATGTCGCGGCTGAGCACCGTGGTGGCGTCCAGGTGGGCGAAGGAGGTGGCCGGGGCCGGGTCGGTCAGGTCGTCGGCGGGCACGTAGATGGCCTGGACCGAGGTGATCGAGCCTTTGTTGGTCGAGGTGATGCGCTCCTGCAGGTTGCCCATCTCGGTGGCCAGGGTGGGCTGGTAGCCCACGGCCGAGGGGATGCGGCCCAGCAGGGCGGACACTTCCGAGCCGGCCTGGGTGAAGCGGAAGATGTTGTCGATGAACAGGAGGACGTCCTTGCCCTCCTGGTCGCGGAAGTACTCGGCCTGGGCGAGGCCCGTCAGGGCGACCCGGGCGCGGGCGCCGGGGGGCTCGTTCATCTGGCCATAGACCAGGGTGCACTTGGAGCCCTCGGTCGATCCGCCATGCTCACGGGGATCGACGTTCACGTTGGACTCGATCATCTCGTGGTAGAGGTCGTTGCCTTCGCGGGTGCGCTCACCCACGCCGGCCAGAACCGAATACCCGCCGTAGGCCTTGGCGATGTTGTTGATCAGCTCCTGCATCGTCACGGTCTTGCCCACGCCCGCGCCGCCAAACAGGCCGATCTTGCCGCCCTTGGTGTAGGGGCAGAGCAGGTCCACGACCTTGATGCCCGTGACCAGAACTTCGGCAGAGGTGGACTGCTCGGAGAAGGACGGCGCTTCCCGGTGGATCGGGCTGGTGAAGGTGGTGGCGATCGGGCCGGCTTCGTCGATCGGGTCACCGATGACGTTCATGATGCGGCCAAGGGTGGCCGGACCCACCGGAACAGTAATGCCAGCGCCGGTGTCGACCACGTCCTGACCGCGGGTCAGGCCCTCGGTGGTGTCCATGGCGATGGTGCGGACCGTGTTCTCACCCAGGTGCTGCGCGACTTCCAGAACCAGGCGGAAGGGCTTGCCGGTCCGCTGGTCGGTGTTGGAGGTCTCAAGGGCGTTCAGGATCGCCGGCAGGTGGCCGACGAACTCGACGTCCACGACGGCGCCGATGACCTGGACGATCCGTCCGGTGGCCACGGCGGACGTGGGAGCGGCGGGAGCCTTCGTCGCCTTCGGCGCAGCAGCCTTGGCGGGAGCCTTCTTGGCGGGGGCCGACTTCGCAGGGGCCTTGGGGGTCGTAGCCATGGTTTCGGACTCTCTAGGTTAGAGCGCCTCGGCGCCGGAGATGATCTCAATCAGCTCCTTCGTGATCTGCGCCTGGCGGGTACGGTTCTTCAGCAGGGTGAGGTCGGCGATCATGTCGCCGGCGGCACGGGTCGCATTGTCCATGGCGGACATCTGGGCGGCGAAGAAGCCCGCCTGATTCTCCAGCATGGCCGACAGGACCTGGACATTGAGATTACGGGGCAGAAGGGTTTCAAGAATGGCCTCTGCGTCCGGCTCGTATTCGTAGCTGGCGCCCTGAAGGTCGACGACGCCGGATCCGCTGACCTGGGCAGGTATCATCTGCTGGAAGGTCGGGGTCTGGGTGACCACAGACTTGAACTTCGAATAGGCCAGGGAGACCACGTCAACCTCGCCCGCCTCAAACATGGCGGCGACCTTCCGTCCGACGGATTCAGCGACAGCCAGGGAGGGGCTCGCGCCCACCTCGAAGCTTTCCACGAACCGATCGCCATAGGGGCGCTTCAGCTGATCCCGCGCCTTCTTGCCCAGGGTGATGATCTTCACATCCTTGCCCTCGGCGATGAGGGTGGAGATCCGCTCCCGGGCCATGCGGACGATGGAGGAATTGAACCCCCCCGCCAGACCGCGGTCAGCGGTGGCCACGATGATCAGTTGCTTCACGTCCTGGCCCGTGCCGACCAGGAGCTTGGGCGCCCCGTCGCCGGAAACGCCCGCCGCCAGATTGGCGATCACCGAAGCCATGCGTTCAGCATAGGGGCGAGCGCTCTGGGCAGCCTGCTGGGCGCGTCGCAGCTTGGCGGCGGCGACCATTTGCAGCGCTTTCGTGATCTTCTGCGTGGACTCCACGCTCTTGATCCGATTGCGCATCTCCTTGAGGCTGGCCATCTCCTGAAAACTCCGCCGGTTCTTTAGGCGAAGGTCGAGGTGAAGGCGGCAAGGGCGCTCTTCAGCTGGTCCTCGAGGGGACCGCTGAGCGCCTTTTCCGTCCGGATCGCATCCAGCAGCTGCTGGTGCTTGCCGTGCAGGAAGGAGAGCAGCTCGGCTTCGTAACGGCCGACCTGGGCGGTCGGGATGCCGTCGAGATAGCCGCGGGTGCCGGCGTAGATGACAGCCACCTGCTCTTCGACGGTCTGCGGGGCGTACTGGGGCTGCTTCAGCAGCTCCGTCAGGCGCTCGCCACGGGCGAGCTGGCGCTGGGTCGTGGCGTCGAGGTCCGAGCCAAACTTCGCAAAGGCGGCCAGCTCGCGATACTGGGCGAGTTCGCCCTTGATGGGGCCGGCGGCGGTCTTCATCGCCTTGATCTGGGCCGAGGAGCCCACGCGGCTCACGCTGATGCCGACATTCACCGCCGGGCGGATGCCCTGGAAGAAGAGGTCCGTCTCGAGGAAGATCTGGCCGTCGGTGATGGAGATCACGTTGGTCGGGATATAGGCCGACACGTCGTTGGCCTGGGTTTCGATGACCGGCAGGGCGGTCAGGGAGCCGGAGCCATTCTCTTCATTGAGCTTGGCGGCCCGCTCCAGCAGGCGGGAGTGCAGGTAGAACACGTCGCCCGGATAGGCTTCCCGGCCAGGCGGGCGGCGCAGCAGCAGGGACATCTGGCGATAGGCGACAGCCTGCTTGGACAGGTCGTCGTAGATGATGACGGCGTGCATGCCGTTGTCGCGGAACCACTCGCCCATGGCGCACCCGGCGAAGGGGGCCAGGAACTGAAGCGGGGCCGGCTCGGAGGCCGTCGCCGCGACAACGATGGTGTATTCAAGCGCACCGCGCTCTTCCAGGGTCTTCACGATCTGGGCGACAGTGGAGCGCTTCTGACCGATGGCCACATAGATGCAGTAGAGCTTGGCGCTCTCGTCATCGCCGGCATTGATCGACTTCTGGTTCAGGATGGCGTCGATGGCCACGGCGGTCTTGCCGGTCTGGCGGTCGCCGATGATCAGTTCCCGCTGACCGCGACCGACCGGGATCAGGGTGTCGATGGCCTTCAGGCCGGTCTGTACGGGCTCATGAACCGACTTCCGCGGGATGATGCCCGGGGCCTTCACGTCCACCCGGCGGCGCTCGGCCACGTTCTTGATCGGCCCCTTGCCGTCGATGGGTTCTCCGAGCGGGTTCACCACCCGACCCAGGAGGCCCTTGCCGACCGGGACGTCCACGATCTCGGACAGACGGCGGACCTCGTCGCCCTCGGCGATGGCGCGGTCCTCTCCGAAGATCACGACCCCGACATTGTCGCGCTCGAGGTTCAGGGCCATGCCCTTCACGCCGGCCTTGGGAAACTCGACCATTTCGCCGGACTGGACATTGTCGAGGCCGAAGACACGGGCGATGCCGTCGCCGACGGACAGCACCTGCCCGACGTCGGAGACATCGGCGTCCTGGCCGAAGTTGGCGATCTGGGACTTCAGGATGGCCGAGATTTCGGCGGCGCGGATATCCATGGCTTACGCTCTCTTCAGGGCGAACTTGAGGGAATCGAGCTTCGAACGGAGCGAAGCATCGAAGAGTTTGGAACCCACCCGGACGCGGATGCCGCCAAGCAGGGCGGGATCCACTCGGGTCTCGATTTCAGGGGCCTTGCCCAGGGCGGTCCGGAGGGCCTCGGCGACGCTCTTGGACTGGGCGGCGCTCATCGGGGCGGCGGTGGTGACCACAGCGGACACCGCGCCCCGCGCGGCGGCGTCGAGGGCCTCGAAGGCGGCCAGCACTTCCGGAAGAACCGAAGCCCGGCCGTTGGTCGCCAGCAAGCCAAGGAACTTACGGGTCGTCTCGGAGAACTTCGCCTTGCCGGCCAGGGCGACGAGGGCCGAGGCCTTGTCGCCGGCGGTGAAGGCGGGAGACGCCAGGAGAGTCCTCAGGTCGGACGAGTCTGCGCGCATCCGGCGCAGGGCCGCAATGTCCGCGGCGACGGCCAGAAGGGTCCCGGTTTCGTTCGCGAGATCGAAAAGGGCCCGGGCGTAACGATCGCCCACATCTGAAGTCCTGGAATCGTCCGCCACTTGCTCCGCCCGCCCGATGCGTGTGTCACAGACGCCGGAAGGGTTTTCCGACGGCTAAAGGCTTGAAAGCGCTTGGAAAAGCACAGACGCCGACAGCCCTTTTCAGAACCCCCGACCCGAAGCCGCGCGTCTGATATCACGCAGCCTTCGGCGCCGCAACCAACGGCGCGCGGCGGAATCGCCGACGACCCGGGAGCCTGTCCTTTCCGGTCCTCAGCCTTCCGCCGCCAGACGGGTGAAGACGGCGGAGCCCGCGGCGATCATCCGGCCGTCCGGAGCCTCGAGGCGGGCGCGGACAAAGGCCAGGCTACGGGTTCGACGGTCGACCCAGGACTCCAGGACGCCGGTCCGGACTTCGCCGCAGGCCGGGCCGAAGTCGAGGGACAGGGAGACGGGCCGGACAGCCTGGCCTGCGACTTCTGACAGGCGCGCCTGAATCAGGGCGGCGACGCCGGCGGGATCATCGGGGACGGGCGAGGGGTCAGGGCGCAGGTCAGTCATGCCGGGCCTCATGCCGCGGGTGGACCGGGATGGGAAGAGCCTTTCCCCGGAGGGCGCAATCCTGTCGCGCGAGTCGGCGGGCCGGTGTATGCCTCGGCCCGTTCGGCGCGGGGCCCAGCCCCGTTCGGAGACCGAGGTCCATGGCCAGATCCGACACCCGAGACCCGCCTCACCGGCGGCGTCGGTCCATCCTGCAGGGACTTGTCTACTGGGGTGCGGTCCTCTGCGTCTGGGGCCTGATCTTCGCCCTGGCCTTCCTGGCCGTCTTCGCCGCAGACCTGCCGGACACCTCGAACCTGAACGCGGTCCGCCGGCAGCCCTCCATCTCCTACCTGGACCGATCCGGCGCCCTGGTCTCCGTCCGCGGCAGCCAGTATGCGCCGCCGGTCGACCTCGACAGGCTGCCGGCCTATGTGCCGGCCGCCTTCGTGGCGATCGAGGACCGGTGGTTCTACTGGCACTTCGGCTTCAACCCCTGGGGAATCGTCCGCAGCCAGATCTACAACCTGACCCATGAGGGCGGACCCCTGAGAGGCGGGTCGACCATCACCCAGCAGCTGGCCCGCAACCTCTTCCTGACCATGGACCAGACCTACCGCCGGAAGGCCCAGGAACTGGTGCTCGCCGTCTGGCTGGAGACGAAGTTCACCAAGAAGGAGATCCTCGCCCTCTACCTGAACCGGGTCTATTTCGGCGCAGGCGCCTATGGCATCGAGGCCGCCTCCCAGCGCTATTTCGGCAAGCCGGCTGACCAGCTCACCATTGGCGAGAGCGCGCTCCTGGCCGGCATGATGAAGGGTCCGTCGCGCTACAGCCCGGTCTCGTCTGCCGACCGCGCCGCCCGACGCGCGACCGTGGTGCTGAACGAGATGGTCCGCGCCGGCGCCATCACACCCGCCCAGCGGGCTGACGCCATCCGCAC
>CANGRP010000120.1 GCA_947456005.1 Caulobacteraceae bacterium | reverse complement strand
TCCCAGCCGGCGGGCGCCGCCGCGGCCAGCGCGGCCCCGAACTTCGGCCCCCCGCCCGGCGCGCCTATGTCCTTCGCAGACATCTTCGAGAGGGTCTCGCCGGCGGTGGTCTCGATCAACGTCACCACCCGGGTCGACCTCAGCCGGATGCCGCGGCAGATCCCCGGCCTGCCCTTCGAGTTCCGCCCGCCGCGCCAGGGGGGCGAGGAGGAAGGCGAGGGGGATGGGCCGCGCGGCCCGCGTCGCCAGTCCGCCGGCTCGGGCTTCTTCATCTCCGCCGACGGTTTCCTCGTCACCAACAACCACGTCATCGAGGATGCCGAGAGCATCAAGGTCGTCCTCAAGGACGAGACCGAGCTTGACGCCACCGTCGTCGGCCGGGACGAGGGCACGGACATCGCGGTCCTGAAGGTCAAGGGCTCGGGCTACACCTTCGTCAACTTCGAGAACTCGGCTCGGCCCCGGGTCGGCGACTGGGTCCTGACCGTGGGCAACCCCTACAATCTGGGCGGCACGGCCACGGCCGGCATCGTCTCGGCCTACGGCCGCGACATCGGCGAGACCTTCGTCGACTACATCCAGCTCGACGCCCCGATCAACCGGGGCAATTCGGGCGGACCGACCTTCGACACCTATGGCCGGGTGATCGGCGTCAACACCGCCATCTTCTCCCCCACCGGCGGGTCGGTGGGCATCGGCTTCGCCATACCGGCGGACGTGGCCGCCCGGGTCTCGCGCCAGCTCATCGCCAGCGGCAAGGTGGTGCGCGGCTATATCGGGGCCGCCATCCAGGACTTCGACGAGGACATGGCCGCCGCCCAGGGCATGGCCGGACAGAAGGGCGCCATCGTCGCGGAGCTGACCTCTGGCGGTCCCGCCGAGCGCGCCGGCCTGGCGACGGGCGACATCGTCCTGTCGGTCAACGGGACCCGAGTGCGCTCGTCCTCCGAGCTGACCCGCCAGGTCGCCAAGGCGGCCCCGGGCGACCTCCTGCGCCTTGAGGTGATCCGCGACGGCAAGCCGCGCACCATCGAGATCCGCTCGGGCACCCGTCCCTCCGAGTCGCAGCTGGCCGCCGGCCAGGGCGGTCCGGGCGGCGGAGCTCCCGGCCCCGGCCGGGCTGCCCCTTCCGCCGGCCAGAGCCTCCTGGGCATGACCGTTGCGCCCCTTGATGACGCCGGCCGCCGCCGGGCGGGCCTGCCGGCGGAGACCCGCGGCCTGATCATCTCGAACGTGGACCGGACCTCAGACGCCGCCGCCAAGGGAGTCCAGGCCAATGACATCCTCCTGCGGGCGGGCGATCGGCTCCTGGCGACGCCTGCGGACCTCGCCGCCGTGGTCGAACAGGCGCGCCGCGCCAACCGTCCCAGCGTCCTCGTCGCCGTCTGGAGGGGTGGCCGGACCATCTTCCTGCCGGTGAAGATCGCCGATTGAGCGGGGCGGGGGCCATGCACATCCTGATCGTCGAGGACGACGTCTCCGGCGCGGAAGTCATGTCCCGCGGCCTTTCGGACGCAGGACACGCCTGCGTCATCCGCAACGATGGGGTCGCCGGCCTGGAGGCGGCCCGCGAGGGCGAGTTCGACGTGATGATCATCGACAGGATGATGCCGTGCCTGGACGGGGTCGGCCTGGTCGAGACCCTCCGCCGGGATGGCGACGAGACGCCGGTCCTCTTCCTCTCGGCCCTGGGCGAGATCGAGGACAGGGTCACGGGCCTGAGGGCGGGGGCGGATGACTATCTGGTCAAGCCCTACGCCTTCGCCGAGCTGATCGCCCGGGTCGAGGCCCTTTCCCGGCGCCGGGAAACCGGGTCGGTGCTGACCCAGCTGCGGGTCGGGGACCTGGAGATGGACCTCATCGCCCGGCGGGTCCATCGCGCAGGCCGGGAGATCGACCTCCAGCCGCGGGAGTTCCAGCTCCTGGAGTTCCTGATGCGCCACGCCGGCCAGGCCGTGACACGCACCATGCTCCTCGAAAAGGTCTGGGAGTATCACTTCGACCCTCAGACCAACGTCATCGACGTCCACATCTCGCGCCTCCGGTCCAAGATCGACAAGGGCTTTGCCCACCCCATGCTTGAGACCATCCGCGGGGCGGGATACCGGCTGGATGCCTGACGAACGGGATGCGCCCGCAGAGGGGCTCCTGCGCCTCTTCCGGGCCGCGCCCTTCCGCCTGACACTCCTGTCCCTGGCCCTCTTCGCCTTCGCGGGCGCGGCCTTCATGGCCTATGTCTACATCGCGGCCACCGGCGAGGCGCGCCGGCGGACGGACGCCGAGATCCGCCGGGAGGCCGACAACCTGGTCGAGGTCTATGACCGCGCCGGCGCCTCGGCCCTGAACACCGTGCTGGTGAGCCGGATGGCCGGGGAGCGTCGGTTCCTCTACCTGCTCCTGGCCCCCGACAACCGCAAGATCTCCGGCTCCCTGGCCCGGAGCCCGGTGGAGGACTTCGGAGGCGAGCCGACCTGGATCCGGTTCAGCCTGTCCGGTTTCGACGAGGACGGGCGGCCTCGGTCGATTCCGGCCCGGGGCTACCAGCAGCGGTTGCCAAACGGCGACATTCTGTTCGTCGGCGCCGATACCGGGGATGACCAGAACTTCATCGTGACCCTCGTCCGGGGCCTCTGGGGCGCCGGGGCCCTGGTGGTCGTGCTCGGCATCACCGCAGGCCTGCTGGTCAGCCGCAACTTCACCCGGGCCATGACCGGCCTGACCAATGTGGTGGCCGCCGCCCGGAACGGCGACCTCACCGCCCGCGCCGCCGTGCGTGGAGCCGGAGACGAACTGGACCAGCTGGCCGAGGGCCTGAACGACATGCTCGACCGCCTCGATCGGTCCATGTCGGCCCATCGGCATGCGGGCGATTCCATCGCCCATGACCTCCGCTCGCCCCTGACCCGGCTCAAGGCGCGCCTGGAGTCCGCCCTCCTGGACATGGAGGCGGGACGCGGAGATTCCCGGCAGGCCCTGCGACAGGCCCTGGATGACACCGATGGCGTCCTGCGGACCTTCTCCGCGGTCCTGGCCATCTCCCGCCTCCAGGCGGCCGGCGAGGCTCCCAACGCTGTGATCTTCGACCCGGCCGGGCTGGTGGGCGACATGACCGAGCTCTATGGCCCTCTTTGCGAGGACAAGGGCCTGGAGATCGCCTGCGACATCGCCGCCGGCCTGACGGTCCGTGGTAATCCGGCCTTCCTGGCCCAGGCCCTGGCCAACCTGGTGGACAACGCCGTCAAGTACACGCCGGCAGGAGGCGCGGTCATGGTCCGGCTGCGGCGGCGGGCTTCCGGAGACACAGAGATCTCCGTCACCGATACGGGCCCCGGCGTCCCTCACCCCGACCGGCGCCGGGTGGTGGATCGGTTCGTGCGTCTCGAGAACAGCCGCAACCTGCCGGGGGCCGGCCTTGGACTGTCCCTTGTCGCCGCCGTCGCCCAGGCCCACGGCGGTCGCCTGGAACTGGGGGAGGGCCCGGGCGCCTACGACGGTTCCGGACCCGGCCTTCGGGCGGCCCTGATCCTTCCTGAGGTCGCATGACCCGGCTGGGCGACAGGCTCCGTCCCTGCGGCCCGGTCGTGGACGCCCGGCCGGCCGAACGCCTCCTCGACGTCCTAACCTCCCAGCACGCCCTCTCCCCGTCGGAGCGGGAGGCCCTCGCCCCCGTCTTTGGCGCGTCCGCCTACCTGGCGGGACTGGTCCGCCGCGACCCGGCCCGCCTTTCCAGCCTCCTCGACGCGGACCCTGACCTCCGGCTCGAGGACATACTGGAACGGACCCACGCCCTCGCGGGCGCCGCTCCGGAGGTCGCCGCCCCGGCGCTTCGCCGGCTCAAGGCCGAGGCGCATCTCCTGACCGCCCTGGCCGACCTCGGCGGGGTCTGGGACCTGGACCAGGTCACCGGCGCCCTGGCGCGGTTCGCTGATGCGGCCCTGGCCTCCGCCCTCGCCTCCGCCGCTTCAGCCGAGGTCGCCGCCGGGCGCCTCCGCCCCTCCGCCGACCCCGGGGCCGGCCCGGTTCCCGGCTTCTACTGCATCGCCATGGGCAAGCACGGCGCCTTCGAGCTGAACTATTCCAGCGACATCGACATCTCGATCTTCTTCGAGCCCGAGGTCCTGCCCCTCGCCGAGGGGATCGAGCCCCAGGCCTTCGCCGTTCGCCTGACGCACCGCATCACCGAGCTCATGCAGGAGCGGACCCCCGACGGCTACGTCTTCCGGATCGACCTCCGGCTGCGGCCGGACCCGCGCTCCACCCCTCCTGCGGTCTCCGCGGCCGCCGCCCTCGACTACTATGAAAGCGTCGGCCAGAACTGGGAGCGGGCGGCCTTCATCAAGGCCAGGGCCTGCGCCGGCGACCTTCCCCGCGCACGGGCCTTCCTGGCCGAGCTCGAGCCCTTCATCTGGCGTCGGAACCTCGACTTCGGCGCCATTGCCGACATCCACTCGATCAAGCGCCAGATTCATATCCACAAGGTCGATGACCGCCTCTCGGCCCGCGGCGCCGATCTCAAGCTGGGGCGCGGCGGCATCCGTGAAATCGAGTTCTACGTCCAGACCCAGCAGCTCATCCTCGGCGGTCGGCAAGCCGACCTGCGCAGCTCCCGCACCCTTGAGGCCCTCGCCGCCCTTACCGAGGCGGGGCATGTGTCCGCACAGGCGCGGGATGACCTGACCGAGGCCTACCATCGCCTTCGGGCCCTGGAGCACCGGGTCCAGATGCTGGCGGACGAGCAGACCCATCGGCTTCCGGAATCCGACGCCGAGCGCCGTCGGGTGGCCGCCCTGTCCGGCCATGACCGGCTGCGCAGCTTCGACGCCTGGGTGGAGCGGATCCTGCGCACGGTGAACCACCGTTACGGGGAGCTCTTCCCGGGTGAGGAGCCACTATCCTCCCGGTTTGGCAGCCTGATCTTCACTGGGGTGGAGGATGACCCCGAGACCCTGAAGACGCTTTCCCGGATGGGGTTCAGCCAACCGGCCCAGGTCTCCCAGACCATCCGGTCCTGGCACCACGGCCATATCGCCGCCACCCGGTCCGAGCGTGGCCGGGAGCTTTTCACGCGCCTGGCGCCCCGCCTGCTGGAGGCCGCCCACGCCGCCGGCGCCCCGGACGCCGCCTTCCTGCGCTTCGGGGCCTTCTTCTCGCGCCTGTCCAGCGGGGTGCAGCTCCAGTCCCTCTTCCTCGCCCAGCCGGCCCTCTTCGAGCTGATCGTCGAGGTCATGGCCTTTGCGCCCCGGCTGGCCGACACCCTGGCCCGGCGCCCCGCCGCCCTCGACGCCATGCTGGACCCCGCCTTCTTTGGCGCCATCGATCCCGAGGAGGACCGTCAGGCCCTGCAGCGCGCGGTCGCCGGCGCCGGGGATTTCGAGGCCGCCATGGACACCGTCCGTCGCCAGCACCGCGAACAGGCCTTCCGGGTCGGCGTGCAGGTGATGAGCGGGTCCGCAGGCGCCGAGGCGGCGGGGCACGCCTTTGCAGGCCTTGCCGACGCCTGCATCGAGGCCCTGGCCCCCGCCGCCCTCGCCGAGGCGACCCGGATCGGCGGCGCCTTCGACGGCCAGGTGGCCGTGGTGGCCCTGGGGAAGTGCGGGTCCCGGGAGATGAGCGCAGGCTCGGACCTTGATCTCATGACCCTTCACCGGGCCGCCGACCCTGAGGCGCTTTCGGGCCTGAAAGGATGGCCGGCGGAGGTGTTCTACGCCCGCTTCACCCAGAGGCTGGTGGCGGCCCTGTCCCTGCCGACCTCGGAGGGAGAGCTCTACGAGGTCGACATGCGGCTTCGGCCATCCGGGGCCAAGGGGCCCGTGGCGGTCGCCTTTCCGACCTTCGGCGACTACTACCGGACAGAGGCTGAGACCTGGGAGTTCATGGCCCTGACCCGGGCCCGGGTGGTCTGGTCCAACGCGCCGGCCTTCGCCGCGTACGTGGACCTCGCCATCGAGTCGGCCCTGCGCCAGCCCAGGGACGCCGGCGTCCTCGCCCGCGACGTGCGCGAAATGCGCGCCCTCATCGCACAGGAAAAGCCCGCCTCAGGCCTCTGGGACATGAAGCTTGCGCCCGGCGGGCTGGTGGACATCGAGTTCGCCGCCCAGTTCCTCCAGCTTGCCCACGCGCCCGGCGGCGGCCCGCTTCGGGCCGGGACCGCCGACGCCCTGGAGGCCCTGGCGGCCGCGGGACTGGCCGGCTCGGTGGGACCCCTCCTGGAGGCCTGGACCCTGCAGCAGAACCTGACCCAGATGCTCCGCCTGGCGCTGGGCGACGGCGATGACCCTGCCGACCAACCCGAGGCCTTCCGCCGAAAGCTCGCCCGGGCGGGCGGGGCCCGCGACTTCCGCAGCCTTTCCGCCCGCCTCACCCGGGCCCGGAAGACCGCCCTTCAGGCCTTTGATCGCCTGGTTCGCCCTTGAAACGCCGGAATTTCCGGATCACTTCGTTAGACAAGAGTCAGCCGGAGTCCTTCCTGTGCACCTGAACCGAACCGCCTTTGTCGCCGTCCTGGGACTGGCGAGCCTTTGCGCCCTCCCGGCTTCCGCCCAGATGGGTCCGCCCAAGCTCGACCAGAACGGCGACGGACGGGTCCTGTTCGCCGAGTACCGGTCGGCCAATGTCGAGAGGACGCTCGACACCCTCGATGCCGACAAGAACGGCCAGATCTCGCGCAAGGAGTTCGACAAGGCCGTCGGCATGGCCCGGACCTTCGGCGGGGCGCGGGCGGCCGCGGCCATGGACCAGTGGTGGCGCGCCACCGATGCCAATGGCGACGGTGTGATGTCCAGGAACGAGATGGAGGCGAACTCACGTCGACGCTTCGATTCCGCCGACTCCGACCGGAACGGCGCCCTGGACAAGACAGAGGTGGCGGCCATGCGCCAGAGACAACGTGCTGCGTCCGGTAACTGACGCCCTGCGTCTCGCAACCTTTGCAGGCGTCGCGCGTCCGGCGTCCTCGGCGCGTCCCGATGACCCTGACGCCGACCTCGTGCGCCGTATCGGGAAGGGCGACGTCCTGGCGGTCCGCGCCCTGACGGCCCGCAAGCTGCCTCGCCTGACCGCCCTGGCCGCCCGCATTCTGGGCGACCCCTCAGAGGCCGAGGATGTGGCGCAGGAGTCCCTGATCCGAGCCTGGCGCCAGGCGCCCGTCTGGCGGTTCGGGGAAGCCAGGTTCGACACCTGGTTGCACAGGGTAGCCGTCAACCTCTGCCGCGACCGACTGCGCCGTCGACGTCCGGGCGACGCCGCCGACCTCGACGCCCTCGTGGATCCCGGCCCTGCGCCGGACCGGGGTCTGGAGGCCCGGGACGTCGGCGACCGGGTCGCCGCCGCCATGGCGACCCTGCCGCCCCGCCAGCGCGAGGCCGTGGTGCTGTGCCACTACCAGGACCTCGGCAATATCGAGGCCGCCCAGGTCCTTGGCGTCAGCGTCGAGGCGCTGGAGAGCCTCCTCTCCCGGGGTCGCCGCGCCCTGCGCGCCGCCCTGTCGGACCTGGTTCCATGACGGTCGGCCGCGCACCCATGGAGGCCGGGCGGTTCCGCGACCTCGCCGAGGCCTACGGCGGCGATCTCTCGCGCTGGCCGGAGGCCGAGCGGGCTTCCGCCGAAGCCTGGCTGGCCGGCAATCCCCGGGACGGCGCCGCCGTGCTGGAAGCCGCCCGCGCCCTCGACGACCTCCTGGGGGCCTGGAGGACACCCGAGCCTGCGGAGGCCCTTCGCAACAGGGTGCTCATCCCGGCGCCCGCCCAGGTGCGCCACGCCCGTCGCCGCGCCTTTGTTCTGACCCTCGGCGGCGGCGCCGGCCTTGCAGCCGCCTGCCTCGCGGGGATCCTCGTCGCGCCCGTTCTTCTTTCCACGCCCACTGCAGGTCCCGCGCCCTTGCCCTCTCCCCGGATCGAGGAGGCGGCGTCTTCCGCCGCCTCAAGCCAGACGGATGAGGTCCTCGCCGAGGTGCTTGCGGACTGGGAGCCGCCCCTTGCGGATCCAGAGGCGGACGTCGGCGCTTGAGAATCTCCCTCCTGCCGACGGCGCTCTTCCTGTCCCTCGCCCTCAATCTCTTCCTGGTCGGCGTGATCG
>CANGRP010000119.1 GCA_947456005.1 Caulobacteraceae bacterium | reverse complement strand
GTGCTGGGAGCCTCGATCTTCATCGCGCTGATCTTCACCCCGGCCCTGGGGTCGATCTTCGCGAAGGAACGCAAGGCGGATGCGGAGGAACTGGCGGAACTCGAGAAGTCCGAACGCGGTGATCCCAAGGAGATGAAGGGCTTCATGGGCTGGTACGCCCGGACGGTGGACTACCTGTCCCACCATCCCTTCCGGGTGCTGGCGAGCACGTTCGCTATCGTCATCGCGATCTTCGTCTGGTTCGCCAGTACGCCCCACAGGGTCGAGTTCTTCCTCGATGAGGATCCGGAGAGCGTCCAGGTCTATGTCAAGGCCCGGGGCAACCTGAACGCTCAGGCCCAGGACGACCTCGTCCGGCAGGTCGAGGCGCGGGTTCTGGGCATGGAGGGGGTGCGGGCGCTCTATGTCCGGTCGGGCGCCCGGTCGGGAACTTCCTTTGGCGGCGGCGGTTTCGGGCCTCCGAACGACACCATCGGGACGATGGAGGTGGAGTTCCTCAAGTATGAGGACCGGGTTCGGCTTGGGCTGAAGGGCTCGGAACTCGCGGCCGAGGTGCGCCGTCGCGTCGCTGACATCCCCGGCCTCGAGACCGAGGTCCGCGCCCCTGAAGCCGGCCCGCCGACCGGCAAGGCGATCCAGGTCGAGCTCCGCAGCAACAATCCCGCCGCCATCAACGCCGCAGCGGATCTGGTCAAGGCCAAGCTCAGCGGGGACCCCCAGATCATCGAGCTTGAGGACAACCGCACCTCGCCAGGGATCGAGTGGAACCTGGCCGTGGATCGCGAGGCTGCGGGCCGGTACGGCGTCGACGTCCTGACCGTGGGGCAGGCGATCCAGTACACCACGACCGGCGTGCTGGTGGGTCGCTTCCGTCCGGATGACGCTGAGGACGAACTGGACATCCGGGTCCGGTTCACACCCGACGGGCGTAATCTGGACGCTCTCGACTCCCTCAAGATCGGCACACCCTTTGGGCCGGTGCCAGCGAGCTATTTCGTGGACCGCCAGCCTGCGCAACAGGTGACCCAAATCCAACGCCGGGATGGGCAGAGGCTTGTGGTCATCCAGGCCAATGTTCCCGAGGGGGTGGCGTCCAACCAGAAGATCGCCGAACTGCGCCCCTGGCTGGAGAAGGCGCCTCTCGACGCCTCCGTGAAATGGAAGTTTACGGGGGCGGACGAGGAGGGACGGGCTGCGGTCCTGTTCTTCATCACGGCGATCTTCGCCGCCCTCTTCATGATGATGATCATCCTCCTTTGGCAGTTCAACAGCTTCTGGGGCGTGGCCGTGACGCTGTTCGCCGTGCTGTTGTCCACCGTCGGCGTGCTTCTTGGGGTGGTGGTCAATGTCGCCAACACCTTCAACTACATCTCGGTGATCATGCTGGGGACTGGCGTCGTGGCGCTCGCCGGGGTGGTGGTGGGCCACAACATCGTCCTGGTGGATAGTTTCTACCCGCTGCGTCGGGCGGGCTACAATGCGCACGAGGCCGCCGTCCGGTCGGCGGCGCAGCGGTTCCGTCCGGTCATGCTGACCACCCTGGTGACCGTGGTCGGGCTGCTGCCGCTGATGTTCCAGTTCCACCCCAACTTCCATAACCTGGTGCTGGAATACCAGGCTCCGGGTTCGGGACAGTGGGTGCAGCTGTCCGCCGCGGTGGTCTGGGGGCTTTCCTTCGCGACCCTCCTGACCCTGATCCTCACCCCGGTCATGCTGGCCATGCCGAAGGTGCTTTCGGAGAGATTCGGTACGGTGTTCGACGCCATCCGCCGCCGCGTCGGACTAAGGGCGCGGAAGCGGGCCTACGAAGGCGTGCGAATCCCCCAGGGGGGGCCTGAAGCGCCGTCTCCAGCGCCTGCGGAGTAAGCGTCAGGCTTCGCGGGTCTGACGGCGCCAGAGGGCGGCGTAATCGCCGTCCCTCGCCAGGAGTCCGGTATGTCCCCCGCGCTCGACGATCCGTCCGTCCCGAAGGACCAGGATCTGGTCAGCGTCGACAATGGTCGAAAGCCTGTGCGCCACGACCAGGGTTGTCCGATTTCTCCGGACCCTGCGCAGGGTCTCCTGGATCGCCGCCTCCGTCGGTCCGTCGAGGGCTGAGGTCGCCTCGTCAAGGATCAGGAGGCGGGGATCGGCGAGGAGCGCCCTGGCGATACCCACCCGCTGACGCTCGCCGCCAGAGAGCTTCAGCCCACGCTCGCCGACCTTCACGGACAGCCCGCCCGGAACCGTGCGGATGAAGCTTCCCAGCTCCGCCGCCTCGGCCGCCGCCAGGATCTCTTCGCTGGTGGCGTCGGCTCGGCCGAAGGCGATGTTTGCGCCCAGGGGATCGTTGAACAGGGCGACGTCCTGCGGGACCAGGGCCACTGCCCGCCGAAGGTCGCCGCGGGCCAGGTCCCGCAGGTCCACCCCATCGAGGGTCACCGCGCCGGACTGGGGATCCACCAGCCGCAGGGCCAGGCGCACCATCGTGGTCTTTCCCGCCCCTGACGGACCCACAATGGCCGTCGTCGTGCCCGGCGCCGCCTCGAAGGAGATGTCGTCCAGCCCCTGGGCCCGGGCTCCATGCCGGAAAGCGACCTGCGAGAAGGCGAGCCGGGCGCCGACGCCTGAGGCCGGCGGCAGGGGCCGGGGCGAAGCCGGCTCGGCGACGTCGGGGACCGTGCGACCGATCTCCACCATCTGTTCCATGTCGATGAAGGCCTGACGGATCTCACGATAGTTGAAGCCCAGCATGTTGAGAGGCTGGTAGAGCCCGATGACCAGGAGAACGGCCATGGTCACGTCGCCAAGGCGCATCCGGCCCTCAAGCACCTCCAGGCCCGCCAGCAGCACCATGATGGCGAGGCCGAGGTTCAGGACCAGGGCCTGGATGGCGTTGAGAAGGGACAGGGAGGTGTTGGCCCGCACCGCAGCGCGGACATAGGCCGCCAGGGATGCGGCATAGGCGCCGACGGTGCGCCGCTCCTGGCCGAAGGCCTTGACGGTCTCAAAGTTCAGGAGGGCGTCCACCGACAGTCCGGCCGCCTTGCCGTCGGCAAGGTTGAGCTCACGCCGGTGCGAGAGTCTCCAGTCGGTGATCCGGAAGGTCAGGACGGCATAGAGTACGATGGTCACGAAGGTGGCCGCCGCGAAGCGCCAATCGAGCCGGACCGCCATGACGCCCATGGCGAGCACGAGTTCGAGAGCGGTGGGCCCGAGGTTGAAGACCACGCTGCGGATGAGGAAGTCGGTGGACCGGGATCCCCGGTCGATGATCCGGGCCAGGGCTCCGGTCTGCTTGCCCTGATGATAGTCCAGGGAGAGGGACAGGACGTGACCGAAGCTCTCCTCCGCCGCCCGGGCCATGGTCGCCTGGGAGACCGGGGTGAAGATGGCCTCCCGGGCGTTGGGCGCCACGGCGGCGGTCAGGCGCAGTCCTGCGAATCCCAGCGCCAGCAGGATGAAGACCCCGCCCAAGGTCGAGTCCGGGAGGACCGGAGGGAGCTCGGCAAGGCGGTTGATGGCCTCGCCAAGAAGGACCGGGGCGGCCACCCCGGCCGCCTTGCCAAGGAAGATCAGGACAAGGGCCAGCCCAATCCGCCAGGACAGGCCTGGCGCCCCGCTCCGAAGCACCAGCCGCCAGAGGTCCGACATGGATCCCCAGAAGTCGAAGCGGACTTCGGCTGCGGGGGTCTCGGGCCCGGGCCGGGCGCCGTGGTGGAAGGCCATGGATCAGACCTTCAGGGCAGGATCTGGGTGGTTTGGATCCCGCCGCCAGGGGTCCGCCAGTCGATCCTCAGGCCCGTACCGTCCGGGATGGCGCGCACGGGTCCCGCCTCAAGCGTGGCGGGCGCCGAAAGGCGCAGGACCGTCTCGCGGTTGAGGCCGTCGCCGAAGATCCTGAGACGGCTCTCTCCCGTCGCCACCGGACCGTCGAGGCGGATTTCGAAGCGGCCGGAGGCGTCGGTACGCCCGTCCCCCGACCGACGACCATTGACCTGGCCCACCACGACGCCATCCGCAGGTCCGAGGCCGGAGATCACCGTCCCCCCGCTCCGGTCGTAGTCGATGACCAGACCTCTCGGTTGGCCGCTGGAAAGGGGCCTGGCTGCGGCCCCGGCGCGAAGGAGCCAGGCGCCCTTTTCCGGCGATAGGAAGACATACCCCTCCGCCTGCACTGTGCGTCCGTCGAGAGTCTGTGAGAGCCCGAAGACCTGAGCGTCGCCCGTCGCCGGCGCGGTGATCCGCCAGCGTCCCGCAGCATCCGCGCTGGCGCCCAGGGCGCCGCCGCCCGGCCGGTTCAGCTGCACGCGCGCACCGGGAGCGGCGAGGCCTTGAAGGGCTATGGCGTCAGAACCAGACTCGACGAGCGCCACACTCGGCGGCGGAAGATAGGCCGCCTCGTCCTGGCGGGCCTCAGCCGTCGTGGGGGGGGACTGCGCCGGACTGCAGGACGCCGCCGCCAGCGCCGCGGAAAGGACCATCACGGGCCTCCAGCGACGGGCGGAGGTCCGTCTCATCCGGAGGTGACCTGGTCGCGGAACCCATTCACGATTGGGTACCTCCGGTCGCGGCCAAAGGCCTTCAGCCCGATCTTGACCCCGGGGGCCGCCTGCCGGCGCTTGTACTCTGAGCCGTAGAGCAGTCGCTGGACACGCTCGACAGTCTCCCGGACGAATCCCCGCGCCACGATCTCATCGAGAGTCGCCTCCTCCTCCACCAACCCATGGAGGATGGCGTCGAGCTCGGCGTACTCGGGCAGGCTGTCCTGGTCCGTCTGGTCCGGCCGAAGCTCAGCCGACGGCGGCTTGGTCAGGATGCGCTCGGGAATGGGATCCTTCGCAATGCCGAAGGGATCATGGGCGTTGCGCCACCGGCAGACCTCGTAGACCTCGGTCTTGTAGAGGTCCTTCAGGACGTTGTAGCCGCCGCACATGTCGCCATAGAGGGTGGCGTAGCCGACGGCCATCTCGCTCTTGTTGCCCGTGGTGAGCAGCATGGAGCCTAGCTTGTTGGATAGGGCCATCAGGGACAGGCCGCGGATCCGGGCCTGGATGTTCTCCTCGGTCAAGTCCGGCGGGCGGTTCTCGAAGAGCGGGGTCAGCATGCCAGCAAAGGCGTCGACGGCGGGGCTGATCGGGACCTCATCAAGCCGGACCCCGAGCCTGCGAGCGCAGTCCGCGGCGTCATCGAGGCTGTCCTGGCTCGTGTAGCGAGAGGGCAGCATGAAGCAACGTACGCGGTCCGCCCCCAGCGCATCCGCCGCCACCACCGCTGTCAGGGCCGAGTCCACGCCGCCGGACAGGCCCAGCAGCACCCCCGGGAAGCCAGACTTGTTCACATAGTCCCGAAGGGCCGTGACCATGGCGTGATAAATCTCGCCGGGGGCGTCCATTCCAGTGGCGAGGGGGAAGCCTTCCGCCTGGCAGCCCTGCGGCCCCAGCGTCCAGCGAACGACGCCAAGGGCCTCCTCGAAGAGCGGCAGACGCATGACGGTGCGTCCCTCGCTGTCGAGGGCGAAGGAGGCGCCGTCGAACACGAGTTCGTCCTGTCCGCCCACCTCATTGACGTAGACAAGGGGAAGTCCGGACTCGGCCACCCGCGCCCGGGCGACATCGGCCCGCTCCTTCTCGGCTGTCCGACGATAGGGCGACCCGTTCGGGACCACCAGGATCTCGGCGCCCTGCTCCACAAGGGCGGCGCAAACTGAGGGCGACCAGATGTCCTCGCAGATGGGAACCCCGAGGCGCACGCCCTTCCAGGTGAAGACCGAGGGGCCCTCCCCCGGCTCGAAGACCCGTTTCTCGTCAAATACGCCGTAATTCGGCAGGTCGGACTTGAAGGCGACACCCTGTACGACGCCCCCGGCCAGGAAGGCCAGACCGTTACGAGGGCGCCGCCCCGGCGCCGCGGCGGACCAAATGACGCCGACCAGGGCGGCGAAGTCCGCATCCGTCTCGGCGGCGAGCCGTTCGACGGCCGCCTGACCGGCGCGCCAGAAGGCGGGCTTCAGGGCCAGGTCCTCAGGCGGATATCCATTGATGAAGAGCTCAGGAAACACCGCGAGATCCGCTCCGGCGGCGCGGGCCTCGGCGAATTTCCTCCGCGCCAGAGCCTCGTTGGCGGCTATGGCGCCGACAGTCGGGTTGGCCTGGATGGCGGCGATGACGATGGACCTGCTCATGCTCCGTCCTTTAGCCTCGACCGGCCCTGCCCGCCAGTCGCCCACCGACGGGATTCAGCGGCCGGCGTCCTGGACGCTGAACGATGGCAGGGCCTTCACCATGTCGGTCATGTTGGCCTCAGACACCCGGATCAGCCCGTCCCCGGGGCGGTCCAGGTCGAGGATCAGCATGAAGGCGAGGGTCACGAGCATGAACAAGACCCAGGCGATACGACGTCGATGGGCGTGGGCCCCAGCAGCGACATACCCGAAGACACCGGCGACCCCCACCGAATAGGCCATCAGGGCGATCAGCACCGCCAGGGGTATCCGGGCCGCCAGGGCCGCCTTTCGTTGTCCTTCCACCTCAATGAGGCGGGTGACGCTCTGGACCAGGAAGTTGGCGAGGGCGGGGGTGTTCGATGCCCGGGCCGCAGCCGCTGTCCTCTGCCACATGGGCGGCTGCAGGGCCTCGGAGTGTTCCTGGGCGGCCAATTGGGACGGGCCGCCGAGCTCGCCCGTCGCGCGACGGACCTGGGCATAGGAGACGATCACGTTGCTGAGGTCGGTGCGATAGGGCTCCTGCAACAGCTGGGCCCTCATGTAAGCAACGCCAATGGCGTTGGCCTCCTCCACCACAAGGGTGCGGCGCAGCTCGTGGCGCGACAGGGCGAGCGAGAAGGTGAAGGCGATCAGGAGCGAGAGCAGTCCCACCATACTGGTGGCGATGAGCCCCTCGCCCGCCTGGGACAATCCGGCCCCGACGGCGCTGGAGCGGCGGCGGCGTATCCGCTCGACGAGCGATCGCACCGTCACCATCAGGATGAAGAGCGACAGGCCGACGATCCACAACTGCTGATCGGCCAGGAACCGGGACAGGGCGTTCATGGGGTCCGGGATCTCCCTCGCCCCGGGTCGGGCGGCCTTGCGGAGATTTTCAACCCCCCGCCGTGTCGGTCAAGTGCGCCGGATCAGCTGCGCAGGGGCTGGATCGCGAACCAGGGCGCCAGGCGGTCGATGGCCTCGCGGACTAGGTCCGTGGAGACGGCGAAGCTGATGCGGATGAACCGGCGGCCGTCGACCGGGTCGAAGTCCACGCCGGGCGCCAGGGCCACCCCTGTCTCGCGCAGGATCTGCTCGCAGAAGGCCAGGCTGTCCTCGGTCAGGTGACCGACGTCGGCATAGATGTAGAAGGCGCCGTCCGGCGGGGCCATGGAGGCGAGGCCGAGGCGCGGCAGGGCGTCCAGCAGCAGGGTCCGGTTTCGCCGGTAGACCTCGATGTTCGCCTGGAGTTCCTCCCGGCAGTCGAGGGCGGCCAGTGCGGCATGCTGGCTGAGGGAGGGCGGCGTCAGGAACAGGTTGCTGATCAGGGCCCGGGCCCGGTCAGCATGGGCCGTCGGCGCGGCGAGCCACCCAAGACGCCAGGCCACCATGCTGAAATACTTGGAGAAACTATTCACCACGAAGGCCTGGTCGGTAAACTCCAGGACCGAACGCGCCGGCTCCACATAGGAAAGGCCGTGGTAGATCTCGTCCGAGACCAGGCCCAACCCGCGCGTCTCGCAGGTCCGGACAATGGCCTCGATCTCATGGGGCGGCAGGATGGACCCGGTGGGGTTGGCGGGGCTGGCGATGATGACCCCCGCCAGGGGGCCATCGACCCTCTCCAGCGCCGATGCTGTCAGCTGGTAGCCGACCTCGGGACCGCAAGGGATCTCCACTGGCTCCAGGTGCAGGGCGCGAAGGGTGTTGCGGTAGGCGACATAGCCAGGCCGGGCCAGGGCGACGCGATCGCCTGCGGCGAAGCGGGCCGAGAGGGCCAGGACGAGGGCCGGCGAGGCGCCGCAGGTCAGCAGGATCCGGCTGGCGGGAAGATCGACGCCATAGGTCTCCTGGTAATGCCGGCTCAGCCGGACCTTGAGATCCTGGCTTTCCCAG
>CANGRP010000118.1 GCA_947456005.1 Caulobacteraceae bacterium | reverse complement strand
AGCAGGTCAAGGCCGTGATCCTGCTCAAGCCCGGCTATGCGCCCTCGGACGCCCTGGCCCAGGAGATCCTCGACTTCGGCCGCAGGAGCCTGCCTTCGTTCAAGGTGCCTCGCACCCTCGACTTCGTCACCGACCTGCCCCGGTCGGCGGCGGGCAAGATCCAGCGCAACAAGGTCCGGGCGCCCTACTGGGAAGGTCGCGCCAAGCAGATCTGAGGCCAGGCGCTCCCGGGGGTCTCGGTCCGATCGGCGAAACGATGCGAAAACAAGCGTGTCTGGCGGTTACGGGCGGGCGCCCTTAAGAAGCGCCCGCCTCTTTCCCGTTCGGGGTGCGTCATGCCGATTCCCTTCATCGACCTCCAGGCCCAGCGCCAGCGCCTTGGCCAGCCCCTCGAGGACGCCATCCTCAAGGTGGTCCGCTCGGGCGCCTGGATCATGGGCCCTGAGATCGCCGAGCTGGAAAAGGCCCTGGGCGAGTTTGGCGAGGCGCCCTACGTCCTGTCCTGCGGCTCCGGCACCGAGGCCCTGCAACTGCCCCTGATGGCCTGGGGGATCGGCCCCGGCGACGCGGTCTTCTGCCCCTCCTTCACCTTCGCCGCGACGGCGGAGGTCATGCCCCTGGTCGGCGCCTCGCCGGTCTTCGTGGACGTCCGCCCCGACACCTTCACCCTGGACCCGGAGCGCCTGGAGGCGGCCATCCAGGCCGTGAAGGCCGAGGGCGTCCTGACCCCCCGCGCCATCATGGCCGTCTGCCTGTTCGGCCAGCCGGCGGACTATCCGGCCCTGGCGGACATCGCCCGCCGGCACGGCCTGAAGCTGATCGCCGACTCGGCCCAGGGCTTCGGCTGCACCCTCGATGGCCATCACCCCATCCACTGGGCGGACGTCGCCACCACCTCCTTCTTCCCCGCCAAGCCCCTGGGCGCCTACGGCGACGGCGGGGCGGTGCTGAGCAAGGATGCGCGCCTTCACGACCTGCTGGTCAGCCTGCGGGTGCATGGCCAGGCGGTGAAGTCCGACATCGAGGGCCGGACCTTCGAGCACGATCCCAAGTACCTGAACATGCGGGTCGGCATGAACAGCCGGATGGACACCCTCCAGGCCGCCGTCCTGCTGCAGAAACTGACCATCTTCGCCGACGAGATCGAGGCCCGGAACCGGGTGGCCGACCGCTACACGGCGGGCCTTGCCGGGGCGGTGGAGACCCCCGTGGTCATCCCCGGCGGCCGCAGCGTCTGGGCCCAGTACACGGTGAAGTGCGACGATCGCGACGGCTTGGCCGCCCACCTCAAGGCCGCCGAGATCCCGACCGCCGTCTACTACCCCCTCCCGCTCCACCGGCAGGGGGTCTATTCAGGCTATCCCGCCCCGGGCGGCCTGCCGGTCACCGACGCCCTCGCCGGCCGGGTCCTGAGCCTGCCCATGCACCCCTACCTGGCGCCCGACGTGCAGGACCAGGTCATCGCGGCGGTGCGAGGGTTCTTCGGGGGCTAGAGGATCCACCCCTCCCCCAAACTGGAGAGGCTCACGCCCACCAGGATGACCTGGTCGCCATTGCCCATGTCGACCACGACGTCGGCGCCGACCTGGGCGACGGTGCGCGAGGGACCGCCCTCCAGCTTCAGCCGGTCGCCTTCGGCGTAGGAGAAGTCGGTGATCCGGTCGATGCCCGCGCCGGAGGTGGCGTGGAAGAGGTCCGCGCCCGCCCCGCCGCTGATCGTGTCGTTCCCCCGGTCGCCCCAGATCCAGTCATCGCCGGTCCCGCCCATGACCGTGTCATCGCCCTGGCCGCCTCGAACCCAGTCGTTGCCGGCTCCGCCGTCGACCGTGTCATTGCCCATGTTGCCGTAGACAATGTCGAAGGCCGCATCGCCGAACAGGAGGTCGTTGTCCTTGCCACCGACCACCCAGTCCTCGCCGTCGTTCCCACGCAGGGTGTCATTGCCCATGTTACCGTGCATGTCGTCGAAGCCCGACCCGCCAGAGAGGGAGTCATCGCCCGCCTCCCCGCGCAGGAGGTTGGAGCCCGAAGCCTCCTGGATCGTATCGGCGCCATCGCCCCCCCAGGCCGTATCCGACCCATCGCCGGTGGCGATCAGGTCATTGCCCGCCTCGCCATTGACGCAGTCGGCGCCTCCGCCGGACACAACCACATCATCGCCAGCCCCGGCGAGGAAGGTCTCGGCGCCCATGCCGCCCATCATGCCGTCGACGCCAGCGCCACCGGTCTGCGAGGCCTGGGGCGCGAGGCCGAGATCGATCCTGAGATTCTCGGCGCCGTTCCAGACTCCGCGCCAGACAAAGAAGTCCGTGCGGCCGTCTCCGTTGAAGTCTCCGGGGGTTACCTTGTCATAGATGTTGCTGGGCACGAGGCCCGGCATCGCGATGAAGCGGCCCGCGCCATCATTCAGGTACACCGGCGTGGCGGAGCCATTGAAGAGAACCAGGTCCTGGAGCCCGTCTCCATTCACGTCAGCGGGTTGAATCCTCGTGATCCAGGGGCCGCTGAGCAGGGCCGAGGGGAGGGTTTCGGTGGTGGCGTCCACGAACCCTCCGGACCTGTCATTCATCAGGACCTGCAACTGGCGCAGGATGTCTGACCCCGCCGGAACGCTGTAGCTGATGATCAGGTCCGACCAGCCGTCTCGGTTGATGTCCATGACGCTGATGTCGACCGCGTCCGCCGTGGACTGCCCTCTGGGCAAGGTCCGGTCCGAGACGGTGAAGATCCCGCCGCCATTGTTGAGGAGCAGGGCCGAACCGGCGTTGGTGCTTGAGCCGAGGAAGAGGTCGAGGTCCCCATCCCGGTCAACGTCGAGGAAGGCCTCGGACCAATGATTGAGGAACCCCTGTGCGACAGAAGCCGGAAGTCCCTCCGTGGTCCGGCTGAAACCCCCGGACCCATCGTTCTTGAGGAAGAATGGACGGACCCAGGCCTGGCCGCCGCCGCCATTTCCCACAAAGATGTCGAGGTCGCCGTCGCCATCAATGTCCGCCGCCTTTGCGGAGTGGGAATAGTCGCTGACCTGAGGAAGCTGGGCGGTCTTGTTGGTCAGTCCGGTCGCCCCGGTAGAGAACAGCAGGCTGTTCTGGGCCCCGGGAAAGGGATTGGTGTCATAGCCATGGTCGGCGATGAAGACATCCGCGCGTCCATCCCGGTTGAAGTCGCCGATGACAATCTCCCGGGCGTGGACCGATGTGGGGATCGATCCGCCGAGGGTGGCGGTGCTGTCCGTGAAGTCGCCGAGCCCGTTCCCGGACAGGAACCGGATGGGCACGCCCCGATCCTCCAGCGGGTAGAGGAAGTAGGCCAGGATGACGTCGGCCTTGGCGTCCCCGTTGAAGTCCCCCACGCCGACTTCATGTACGTAGGCGCCCGTAAAGCCCTGTCGCAGCGGGATCGAGAATTCCGTGCTGCTGAAATAGCTGGGCATGAAGCACTCCGGTGATCGTGCGGGGATCCGAAGGGGAACGAGTAACCGCCCCAATTCGTCAATGGCAAGCCGACGCGAGAACGATAGACAAGCGGTGAGGGCGAGGCGTTCAAGGATCGTCTCTGTGACTCAACCAGAGGCTGCTCCGAAGGCTTAACCCGCCTCCAGCGTCCCGACGAGGGACGCGCGCTGGGAAAGCTCGATCCAGTTGCCGTCGGGGTCGCGGACCATGGAGATGCGCGCCGTCGTCCCCAGGGTGGTGGGCGGCATGGCCTCGCGGCCGCCGGCGGCCAGCACGCGGGCGTGTTCGGCGTCCACCCGGAAGACCTGGAAGGTGATGTAGCGCCAGCCTGTGCCCGCCATCTGGGCGTCTGAGGGCGCGTCCTCCTGCGGCTTGAGGATGATCAGGGTCTCGCCGGCCCGGAAGGCGGCGCCACCCGGCCAGGGCTCCTCCGGCAGGCCCAGGGCCCCGGCGTAGAAGGCCCGATGGGCCTCCAGGCTGCGCACGGCCAGGCGGATCCCGGCCTGGGTGATCCCGCGCCAGCCCGGCGGCACGAGGGCCAGTCGGTTGCCGTCCGGATCGGCCAGAAGTCGGGGTGCGGAACGCCCCTCCCGGGCCAGCAGCAGTTCGCGATAGCCGGTCGGCTCGCCCTTCGGGATCGGCTCGGCATAGGCGTTGATCTTGAGCACCGAGCCGTTGGCGTCGTGGCGGTGCTGGTCCTGTCCGCGCCGGATACGCAGAACATGGTCGAAGGGCGTTCCCGCCTCGCCCTGCCAGAAGGCCAGGACGTCGTCGAGGTTGTTGGTCGACATGCCGATGTCGACTCGGGGCTTGGCCAGGTCCATGGGCGCCTCCCTGCGTTAGCCCCCCTCCGGGCTTGCCCGCGATCCCGGCCCGTGACAAGTCGGAACCTCAGGGAGACAACGAACAGGAGCCAGGCCCATGAAGGCGGCGGTCTATTACGAGAACGGCGGACCCGAGGTCCTGCGGTACGAGGACGTCCCCGACCCGGCCTGCCATCCCAAGGGCGTGATCATCCGCGTCGAGGCCATCGCCATCGAGGGCGGCGACACCCTGAACCGCTTCGGCGGCCCCCTGGTCACGAAGCCGCACATCGTCGGCTACCAGGCTGCGGGCGAGATCATCGAGGTGGGCGCCGAGGTCACCCACCTGAAGGTCGGCCAGAGGGTCGCCACCGTGAACAATTTCGGCAGCCACGCCGCCCTGCGCAGCGTGCCGGCGCGTAACTGCTGGCCGGTGCCCGACGGCTACGACATCGCCAAGGCCTCGGCCATCCCGGTGACCTTCGGCACCGCCCACGACTGCCTGTTCGAGTACGGCCGGATGAAGGCGGGCGAGATCGTCCTGGTCCAGGCCGGCGCCTCGGGCGTCGGCGTCGCCGCCATCCAGCTGGCCCGCCGGGCGGGGGCGAAGATGATCCTGGCCACCGCCTCCTCGGATGAGCGGCTCGAGCGCCTCAAGCCCCTGGGGATGACCGCAGGAATCAACTACCGGTTGAACGAGGTCCCCCGGGAGGTCCGCCGCCTGACCGACAACCACGGCGCCGACGTGGTGGTGGATTCCGTTGGCGGCTCGACCTTGCAGGGCTCCATCAACAGCCTGGCCTACCGCGGCCGGGTCTCGATGGTGGGCGCCGCGGGCCGCGAGCCCATGGTGGTGGATGTCGGCTCCATGATGGGCGGCAACCGCAGCCTCTCCGGCGTCTTCCTGGGGGCCGAGATCATGACCGACCGGGTCCACGACATGATCCAGGGCCTGATCGACGACGCCGCCCGGGGCGAGCTGGAGGTGGTGATCGACCGGACCTTCCCCCTGTCGGAGGCCGCCGCCGCCCATGCCTATATCGAGAGCCGCGCCGCCGTCGGCCGGGTCGTCCTGGTTCCCTGAGGCGCGGTCGGCCATGCCCTTTGCGACGAACGGCGAGGTACGGATCTGCTGGGAGAGCTTCGGCGATCCCGCCGCCCCCGCCATCCTGCTGGTCAATGGCCTCGGCTCGCAGATGACCCGATGGCCGGAGGCCTTCTGCGAGGTCCTCACCGGCCGGGGATACCGGGCCCTGAGGTTCGACAACCGCGACACGGGCCTGTCGACCTGGTTCGGCGAGAACGACGCCTACACCCTGGAGGACATGGCGGCCGACGCCATGGCGGTGCTGGACGCCGCCGGAGTGGAGACCGCCCATGTGGCGGGGGTGTCCATGGGCGGGATGATCAGCCAGGTCATCGCCGCGGACCACGGGCGCCGCACCCTGTCCCTGACCTCCATCATGTCCACCTCCTCGGCGCCCGGCCTGCCCCAGGCGACCCCCCGGGCCATGGCCGTGCTGACCCAGCCGACGCCAGACTTCAGGACCGACCCCGAGGCCCATGTCGCCGCGGCGGTGCAGAACGCCCTGGTGATCGGCAGCCCCGCCTATCCCTGGCCCGAAGGCGCCCTGCCGGAGCGGGCCCGGGCCGAGGCCTCCCGGGCCTGGAACCCGACCGGGTCAAGCCGCCAGATGCGGGCGGTCGGCGCCACGGGCGACCGGTCGGCGCGCCTGGCCCGGATCACCGCCCCCACCGTCGTCCTGCATGGAGCGGACGATCCCCTCCTGCCCGCCGAGGGCGGCCGGGACACCGCCGCCAAGATTCCCGGGGCGGAGCTCCGGATCATCGAGGGCATGGGCCACGACCTGCCCCCCGCCCTGTTCGGCCTCGTCGCCGACGCCATCCTCGCCGCCGCCACGCGCGCCGGCTGACCCTTTCAAGGAGCCTCACCATGGGACGTCTTTCCGGAAAATCCGTCGTCATCACCGGCGCCGGCTCAGGCATCGGCCGGGCGGCCTCCCTGCTCTTCGCCGGCGAGGGGGCGAAGCTGGTCATCGCCGACAAGTTCGACACGGTGGAGGAGACCGCCCGCCAGGTGCGCGAGGCCGGCGGGACGGCCCTGGCCCTGACCGGCGACGCCGGCGAGGAAGACTTCGTCTCGGCCCTGGTCGACCGCGCCGTGGCGGAATACGGCGCCCTGGACGCCATCTGGGCCAACGCCGGCATCTCCGGCGGCGCCACGCCGCGGGAGGAGCAGGACGCCGCCCACTGGGCCGAGGTCCTGCGGGTCAACCTGATCGGCCCCTTCCTCGCGATCAAGCACGCCAGCCGGGTCATGGTTCCGCGCGGCCGGGGCTCCATCGTCATGACCGCTTCGGTGGCCGGCATCCGCTCCGGCGCCGGCGGCCTGCCGTACTCGGCCTCCAAGGCCGGGGTGATCAATCTGGCCCAGACGGCGGCCAACGACCTGTACGGGACGGGGGTGCGGGTCAACGCCATCTGCCCCGGCCTGATCGAGACCGGCATGACCAAGCCCATCTTCGACGGCGCCCGGGCGCGGGGGAACGAGGCCAAGATCGGCCAGCTCAACCCCCTGACCCGCTATGGCGTACCCTCCGAGATCGCCCACGCCGGCCTCTTCCTGGCCTCGGACGACGCCTCCTACGTCAACGGCCAGGCCATTGCGGTGGACGGCGGCCTGTCCTCGTCGCACCCGGTGGTGCGGCGGCGGTAGGCGGTCCACGGCCCCACAGCAGACCCCCTCACCCGCCCCCGGCGGGAGCTCCCCCTTGGGGGAGCAATTCGCTCCGTAATTCCTCCCCCTTCCAAGGGGGAGGTGGACCGCGAAAGCGGGACGGAGGGGGGCAACGGCGCCTTGGCAGACGCCCTTCGGCCTGCGCCCCGACTGGTCAGGCGGCGCGCGGGCGGCTAGAAACCGCTCGGCAACGCCTATTGCGCTCAGGGACCCATGGCCGGACATTCCAAGTTCAAGAACATCATGCACCGCAAGGGCCGCGCCGACGCCCAGCGGTCAAAGCTGTTCTCCAAGCTCTCGCGCGAGATCACCGTCGCCGCCAAGTCGGGCATGCCCGACCCGGCGATGAACCCGCGCCTGCGCCTCGCCGTGGCTAACGCCCGGGCCGAGTCCATGCCCAAGGACAACATCGAGCGGGCCATCAAGAAGGCCTCCGGCGCCGACGCCGCCTCCTACGAGGAGATCCGCTATGAGGGCTTCGGCCCCGGGGGCGTTGGCGTCATCGTCGAGGTGCTGACCGACAACCGCAACCGGGCGGCGGCCAATGTCCGCTCGCTCTTCTCCAAGCACGGCGGCAACCTGGGCGAGACCGGCTCGGTCTCCTTCATGTTCGACCGGGTGGGCCGCATCATCTATCCGGCCTCGGCCGGGGGCGAGGAGGCCATGATGGAGGCGGCCATCGAGGCCGGCGCCGACGACGTGGAGTCCGACGAGGAGGAACACGTCGTCTTCGCCGCCTTCGAATCCCTCAACGAGGTGGCGGCGGCCCTCGAGGCGACCCTCGGCGCGGCCAAGTCCACGGGCCTGGCCTGGCGGCCCAAGAGCCTGACCCCCGTGGAGGGCGACGCCGTCGCCACCCTGCTCAAGCTGATCGACGCCCTGGAGGACGATGACGACGTCCAGACCGTCTGGGGCAATTACGACATCTCCGACGCCGACCTCGAAGCCTTCGGAGGCTGACCCCGCAGGAGGGGCCGACATGGCCAGAACCATCCAGTCCGCGTCCGGGAATCCCGTCGGCCTGATCCTCCTGGCCTGCCTGGGCTCGGCCTATCTCATGACGGT
>CANGRP010000117.1 GCA_947456005.1 Caulobacteraceae bacterium | reverse complement strand
GCTGTCCTGGCGCCAGGGGCGGCGGCCCCGCGGCTCCTGCGACGGGAACACCTGTCTCGGATGACCCCGGGCGCGGTCGTCGTCGACGTCGCCATTGACCAGGGCGGATGCTTCGAGACCAGCCGGCCGACCACCCACCATGAGCCAACCTTCGTCGTCGATGGCGTGGTTCACTACTGCGTGGCCAACATGCCGGGCGCGGTTCCGCGGACGGCGTCGGAGGCCCTGGGCAACGCCACCCTGCCCTACGTGCTGAAGCTGGCGGACCAGGGCCTCGAGGCTCTCAGGGGCGACCGCCACCTGGCGCGCGGTCTGAATGTCCTGAACGGAGAGATCACCCACCCGGCGGTGGCTTCAGCCCTTGGCCGGACGTCCTCCGATCCCTTCGCGGCCTGGGATTGAGCCCTCAGGCCGCGGCCCAGGAGCCGGAGTCCAGGGCCTCGGGATCGTCTATGGCCATATCGTCCCAGTCCAGGTCCGGCGGCGGACTGGCGGCGGCGGCGACGATGGCGTTGAGCTCGGCCGCCGAGGCCACCGACACGAGCACCGCCGAAGCCTCCGGCCGGGACAGGGCGAAGCCAAGGGCGGCCTGCAGCGGGTCGGATCGGCCCTCGGCGATCATGCGCCGGGCGCGGGAGATGCGCGCCGCCGCCTCCCTCAGGTGACTGGGGGCCCGGTCGGGTGGGAGGAGGAGGAGGCCGTTGAGGAAGATGGACCTCAGGTGAACCTCCATCCCCAGGCCCGCGATTGAGGCCAGGGTGCCGTCGTTGATGAGACGCTGGTCCAGCAGGCTGGCCGGCGCCTGGACGACATCGGGCCTGAAGCGCCGGGCGACGCCCAGGGGATCGTCCGAGGCGAAGACGGAGACGCCGATCTTGCGGGTCAGCCCCTCGTCCTTCAGCGCCTTGAGCCGGTCCCAGAGGACCGCGCCATGGGGCCCGAGAAGTTCAGCAACCGAGGGCACGAGAAGGCACTCGGCCTGGGTCACGCCCAGGCGGTTCAGGCTGGCCCTGACCTCCGCCTCGACGATGTCCGGCCCTCGATCGGGGCGGATGGTCGAGATGCAGACGTTGAAGACCTCCGGGCGGGGGAGGATCGCACCGATCTCGCGTTCGGCCTGGACGGAGCGGCCGGTCACGTCGAACAGACGGACCCCCGACCGGGCGGCGACATCGAGGATATCCTGGACCTCGGCCTGAGGGGTCCGGCCCCGGACAGGAGCCCGGTCGAACGCGAACTGCCCCGAACTGAGGCCAAGCTTTGAAACCGGCGAAGACATGAGTTCTTCAGGCGCGCCCTGGGTGACTGGAAGCCGCATCCTGTCTCCAATGCCTAAAGAAGCGGTTTCTGAAATGCTTACAGGACGTTAAATTCGGCCTTCATGAGAACCCCGCTTCCCGACTGGCCCGTCTTCGGATTCGTCGATGACGTCCGCCCCGCCCTGGACGACGCCCGGCGGCGCGGCCGCACCTCGGTGCTCGCCACACTGGTCGCCGTCGAAGGGGGCGGTCCCAGGCCCGTGGGAACCCAGATGGTCTTCACCGACTCGGGCGATTCGGGCCCCGATCCCGTGGCCGGGTACTTTTCGGGAGGGTGCGTGGAGTCCGATATCGCAGACCACGCCTACGCCTGTCTCGCTGATGGCGAGCCCCGGCGCCTGGTCTATGGAGAAGGTAGCCCCTGGCCGGACATCCGCCTGCTCTGCGGCGCGCGGATCGAGATCCTGCTGGAGCGCCTGGAGTCCTCGGAGCCGGCGCTGACCGTCCTCCTCGAGGCCTGGGCGGCGCGGCGGCCAGCGGAGTGGATCACCGACGGGCGGCGGCGGGCCTGCGGCGCGCCCGGCGAGGTCGAGGCCTGGGACGGCGCCTTCACCCGACGCTGCGATCCGGCCCAGAGACTGGTGGTCTTCGGCTCCGACCCCACCGCCCTGGCCATCGCCGCCCTGGGCGCCCAGTCCGGCTTCGAAACGACCCTCGTACGCGGCAAGGGGCCAGAGGCGCCGCCGCCTGTCCCCGGCCTGGCCTACAGCCGCATGTCCCCCGCCGAGGCCCTGGCCATGATCGGGACCGACGCCTGGACCGCCGTCGCCATCGCCAGCCACAACCTGGAGCTGGACCGCGAGGCCCTGGCCGCGGCCCTGCCATCGGCGGCGGGCTATGTGGGCCTGCTCGGCGCCAAGCGGCGGCTGGAAGAACGCCTGGCCCCCCTGCGCGCGGCCGGCGTGCCGGAAGCGGTCCTCTCGAGGGTCCACGCCCCCATCGGCCTGGACATCGGCGGCAAGGCGCCCTGGGCGGTCGCCGTCTCGGTGATCGGCGAGATCATGACCGAGCGTTTCGGCGGCGGCCGCAAGGCCTAAGCGGGCGCTTAGCCGGACCTGGACCCGCGCCTGTGGGGTAGTCCCTCCGGCCGGACCGGCTCTCTGTCCTCCCGTCGCTCGCCAGACGGAGACAGGCCATGTCGAAACCCGAACCCGCCCAAGCCCACCCGAATCGTCGCTGGGATCCCATAGTCGTACTGACTCACTGGGGGATCGCCGCCGGCGTCATCGTCAACAGGCTGGTCGTGGAGGGTGGCTCCGGGCTCCATCTCTGGCTCGGCCTCGCCATCGCCGCCCTGCTGGGGCTGCGCCTCGCCTGGGGGTTTATCGGGCCGCCGGAGGCGCGGTTCGCGGCCTTCCCGCCCAGTCCCCGCCGGGCGCTGGAGCACATCGGCGACATCCGGGCCGGACGGCGAGCCGCCCACGCCTCGCACAACCCCCTGGGCGCCCTGATGGCCTACGGCCTCTGGGGAACCCTCGCCGTTGTGATCGCCTCTGGAATCGCCATGACGGGCTTTCCGCCTCAGGTCCGCCCGGAGACGGGCGGGGACACGGCGATGGCTTCCGCAGGCCTGGGGGAGTTCGATGATGAGGCCAGCGAGGCCAATGGAGGGTCTGGCGAGGCGGTGGAGGAGATCCACGAGGCGGCGGCCAACCTGCTCCTCATCCTCGCCTTCGTTCACCTCGGCGGCGTGGTGTTCGAGACCCGCAGAAGCGGTCGCCAGGTCCTCTCGTCGATGATAGGCGGAGGGTCGAAACTCCGGGAGCGATGATGACCGGCATGCAAACCCTGAGAGGAGACCGACTGGCGACAGCGGTCTCCTTCGTCGTCGCCCTGCAGACCCTGGCGGCGGTCTTCTTCATCGGGGACGCCCTGGTCGATGTCCGTAATGCACAGACCGGCCTGCACGTCGCGACCGAACTGGTCATTGCCCTGGCCCTGCTGGCCGGGGTGGCCGTGGGCGCCCTGCAGGTCCGGCGTCTCTGGGTCGAGGGACAGCGCCGGCAGGCGGCCCTGGACATCGCCGCCGGCGCCTTGGCGGCGGTCACCGCCGAGCGCTTCCGGGACTGGGGCCTGACCCCTGCGGAGGCGGACGTGGCGGTCTTCGCGCTGAAAGGTTTCGACGTGGCCGAGATTGCAGGGCTGAGGAGCGCCGCAGAAGGCACGGTGAGGGCCCAGCTGGCTCAGGTCTACCGCAAGGCCGGCGTGAATTCGCGGGCCGCCCTCGCCTGCCTCTTCCTCGAGGACCTCATCCCGGGCCCGGTCGCCGGAGACCGTCCCGTCAGCCCCTGACCAGGGGCAAGGTCTCGACGGCCTCGCCGGCCGCCGCTGCGGGCGCGCCCGGCAAACGCCGCAAGAGGGCGTCGGCTTCGGAGAAGACCCGGACAAGGGAGGAGTCCTGATCCAGGAAGGCTTCCACGGCCTCCCCGTCCCCGTCGGGGACAAGCCGGGCCCGCATCCAATGCTCGCGAGGACCATTCGCCGGGAGGGGCGCCAGCAGGCGGGCCTCCCGGATCGGCGGGGCCGAGGGCCGGCCCTCAAGGGCGGCGACGAGGGGCCGCAGGAAGAGCTCGGCGCAGACGAAGGCCGAGGCGGGATTGCCCGGCAGGCCCAGAAGGGGACGCCCGTCGGCCAGGACGCCGAAGAAGGTCGGTTTTCCGGGCCGGACGGCGACGCTCTCGACCCGCAGGTCCAGGCCCAGGTCGGCGGCGGCCGACCGGACCAGGTCATGGTCGCCAACGGAAGCGCCGCCCAGGGTGACGACAAGGTCCCCGCCCGCGGCGGCGATGGCGTCCCGAACCGCCTCCCGACGGTCGCGCACGCCGGTCACCCGGCGGGTCTCCGCCCCCCAGGTGCGCAGCATGGCCTCCAGCCCAGGGGAACCCGAGTCGAAAATCTGCCAGGGCCCGGGAACGGCCGGCGCCTCGACGACTTCCTCGCCGGTGGAGATAATGCTGACCAGCGGCGGCCGGACCACCCGGACCCGGTCGCGCCCGGCGGAGGCGCAAAGAGACAGGCGCCAGGGATCGAGCCTCAGGCCCTCGGTGAGAAGCCGCCCGCCCGCCCGGAAGTCACGGCCAGCCTGGCGCACATTGTCGCCGGGCGCGCAGTCGGGAACCTCCACCGTCCAGCCGTCCTGGCGGGCGTCTTCCTGGATCACCACGGCGTCTGCGCCGGCGGGCAGGGCCGCGCCGGTGAAGATGCGCACCGCTTCGCCGGCGCCGAGGCGCCCCTCGAAGCCATGGCCCGCGGCGCTCTCGCCGATGATCTTCCGGGACCCGGGACCGTCCGCGCTACGGACCGCCCAGCCGTCCATGGAGGAATTGGTGAAGGGGGGCTGGTCACGGACGGCGTGGATGTCCTCGGCCAGCATGCGGCCCAAGGCGTCCTGCAATGCAAGCTCGACCGGACCCAGCCGGCGGACGGCGGCCAGCATGGCCGTCCGGGCGGCCTCGACCGTCATCAGCTTCATTCGCGGACCCAGTCGCCGGAACGCCCGCCGGACTTGGCCAGGAGGCGGACGTCCTCGATGACCATCCCCCGGTCAGCGGCCTTGAGCATGTCATAGAGGGTCAGGCAGGCCACGCTGACCGCGGTCAGGGCCTCCATCTCCACGCCGGTGCGCCCTGTGGTCCGCACCCGCGCGGTCACCTTCAGCCGGTCCCCGTCGACGTCGACGGCGACCTCGGCCTTGGAGATGTCCAGGGGATGGCAGAGGGGGATCAGGTCCGAGGTGCGCTTGGCCGCCATCACGCCGGCGATCTCGGCCACGGCGCGGACGTCGCCCTTGCGGCCTTGCCCGGAGACGGCCAGGGCCAGGGTCTCGGGCGCCAGGCGGAGATAGCCCTCGGCCACGGCCTCACGGGCGGTCTCCGGCTTGTCGGAGACGTCCACCATCCGGGCCCGGCCCTCGGCGTCGATGTGGGTCAGGCCGCTCACTTCTCCAGCAGCCGCGGCATCAGCTCGACCATGTTGCAGGGGCCGTGGCGGCTGTCGAGCTGGGCCTGGATGACCTTGTCCCAGCCGTCCTTCACCGCCCCGTTCGACCCGGGAAGGCAGAAGACGAAGACGCCGTTGATGATGCCGGCCGTGGCGCGGGACTGCAGGGTGGACAGGCCCACGGACTGGAAGCTGACCAGGTGGAAGACCACGGAGAACCCATCGATACGCTTGTCGAAAAGGGGCTCCACGGCCTCTGGGGTGACGTCCCGGCCCGTGATGCCGGTGCCGCCGGTGCTGATCACGGCGTCGACCTGGCCGGAGTCGACCCAGGCCAGGATCCGGGCGCGGATCTCGTCGACGTCGTCCCGGACGATGGCCTTGTCGGCCAGGAAGTGTCCGGCGCCCGTGACCCGGTCGGCCAGCACATGGCCGGAGGTGTCGCTCTCCTCTTCCCGGGTGTCGGACACGGTCAGGACGGCGATGCGCACCGGGACGAAGGGCCGGGCCGGGTCGATCCGGCCTCCGGGGGTCAGGGTGATCGGGGTTGCAGAAGTCATTGGGTCTCCCATCGCGCCAGGTCGTCTCGGTCACGGTCCGTCGGTTCGATCCACCGCGCGCCGTCCGGGCCCGTCTCCTTCTTCCAGAAGGGCGCCCGGGACTTCAAGTAGTCCATGAGGAAGTCGCAGCCTTCGAAGGCGGCGCGGCGGTGGGGCGCCGCCGTCGCCACGAAGACGATGGCCTCGCCCGGCGGGATCGGGCCGGTACGATGGATGATGAGGACATCCTGCAAGCCGAAGCGCGCCACGGCGGCGGCCTCATGCCGGCCGATCTCACGCTCAGTGAATCCCGGATAAGCTTCAAGCTCCAGTAGGGTGGTCTGACCTGCCTCGGCCCGGGCCAGGCCCGTGAAGCTGGCGACAGCGCCGGTCTCCCTTCGGTCCCGGCAGAATTCCCCGAGGGCCAGGCCCGGGTCGAAGGGCGCCTGGGTCAATCGGATCACGCCTCAGCCCCCGCTCATGGGCGGCAGGAAGGCCACCTCGGAACCCGGCTGAAGCGAAACGTCCAGGGTCACCATCTCCTGGTCCACCGCCGTGCGGACTGCGGGGGCCTGAAGGGCCTCGAAGAGGGTCGGGTCTTCGGCGGCGATCCGCCCCCTCAGGTCCGCGAGGCTGCTGGCCGGGATGTCCCGCTCGCGCCAACCGGCGACGTCGGCGAGCCGCCCGAACAGGAGCACGCGCGCCACCTTCAGCCCCCCGTCGTGGACATGTGTCGCTGCACCGCCGGCGGGGCGTTGCGATCGATCCGGAAATCGTGGCCCTCGGGCTTGGCGTCGATGGCCCGCAGGATCGCCTGACGGAGTTCCCCGTCCGATGCGCCGCTGCGGATCACCGCGCGCAGGTCGCTCGCGTCCTCGCGGCCGAGGCAGGTATGCAGGGTCCCCGTGCAGGTCAGGCGCACCCGGTTGCAGAGCTCGCAGAAATTGTGGCTTAGGGGCGTGATGAAACCCAGCCGTCCGCCAGTCTCGGCGACCCGGACATATCGGGCCGGTCCCCCGGTGGTCAGGTCGAGGTCGGTCAGGGTCCAGAAGCTTTCCAGCTGGGCCCGGACATCCCGCAGCGACAGGAACTGGTCGCTGCGGTCGACATCGATCTCGCCCATGGGCATGGCCTCGATCAGGGTGGCGTCGAACCCCTGGCCGTGAGCCCAGGCGACCAGGTCGGGAAGCTCGCCGGCGTTGTCATCGCGCAGGGCGACGGCGTTGATCTTGACCGCAAGGCCTGCCGCGCGGGCGGCCTCGAGCCCGCGCAGGACCTGGGCCAGGTCGCCGCCCCGGGTAAGCCGGCGGAAGGTCTCAGGGTTGAGGCTGTCCAGCGAGACGTTGACCCGCCGCACACCGGAGGCCGCAAGGTCCGCGGCGAAGGTCTCCAGCTGGGTGCCGTTCGTCGTCAGGGTCACTTCGTCCAGGTCGCCGGCGGCCAGCCGCGGCGCCAGGGCGCCGAAGAGGTCCATCACCCCCTTGCGCACCAGGGGTTCGCCGCCGGTGATGCGGATCTTCCGCACGCCCAGGTCGATGAAGGCCGAGGCGAGGCGCTCCAGCTCCTCGAGAGTCAGCACCTGCGCCTTGGGCAGAAAGGTCATATGCTCGGCCATGCAATAGACGCAGCGCAGGTCGCATCGGTCCGTCACCGAGACCCGAAGATAGGTCACGGCGCGGCCGAACCCGTCCACGAGGCGGGGGCGGGACTGGACGGCGGGCGCGGTGTCGAGCGGCGTCATGCCGGGTCAACATATGCGGGGACGACGGAACATGACAGGGGCGGCGGTCGGACTCGGGTCGGGTTATGCAGCCATCCTGCTGGCGGCGGGGGCGGGACGCCGATTTGGCGGCGGCAAGCTTCTGGCGCCCTGGCGTGGGGCGCCCCTTGTCGCCGGGGCGGTCTGGGCGGCCCTGTCGACGCCCTCTGACCCGGTCATCGTCGTCACCGGAACGGACCCGGGACCCGTCGGGGACGCCTGCCGGGCGGCAGCCGATAGAATGGGCGGCGCCGGGCGGCTGCGCCTCGTGCACGCCGCAGACCACGCCGAGGGCATGGGCGCCTCCCTGCGGGCAGGGGTCGCCGTTCTGCCTCCCGGGCTGAGGGGGGTCTTCGTCTTCCTCGGCGACATGCCAGACGTGCCTGAGGAGGTCCTTCCGCGACTCGTCGCCGCGGTGGAGGCGGGCGCCCTGGCGGCCGCCCCGACCTACAAGGGACGCCGGGGTCATCCGGTCCTCTTCTCCGCCGATCTCCTACCCGACCTCGCCCGGGCCGCCGGGGATGCCGGCGCCCGGGAGGTC